>NZ_JBDMZG010000046.1:0-3492 GCF_039769035.1 Pacificibacter sp. | reverse complement strand
CTTCCGTCCCCCAGACGGACGCGCTACCAGGCTGCGCCATAGCCCGAACATGAGGCCGTATATCAATCCCGGCGACGGGAGCAAGCCCATTATGTGCACGAAGTTCACTTATACGCTCATCTTTGCCTGCAAGGCGCGCAATTTGGCCACAACCTCAGGAGACGACCGCAGGGCGGCGCGGCGCGTGTCGGCTGGCATCTGCAACACCTGTGTCATCAGACTTGCAGTAGGTGGGAAACTTGTGAGACTTGGATCCTGAGGCGGTAAATCTGTGCCCAAAGCAATGCCGGGGACGGGATTGGGCTGTATCGACGTAATCTTTGGATCTGCCAGTGGCACCTCATCCGCCAATTCTGGAAACAACAGAAGCTGAGTGCCATCATCATCGCGCTCAAGCCGTTCGCTGAGCACAACAGATTGGCTCAGCTTCGCCGGATCAAACTGGATGTCCACCACATTTTCCTCCGGTGCGGAGGTTTCGGCATGGCTGACTTCTGGTGTTGGCTCTTTGTGTTGTGTCTCGCCCTCAATGGCCGGCGAAAAGCTTTGCACATGCGCCGCACCCTGTTCCTTCAACAGGTTTTGCACAGCTTTGATGGTCATACCCTGTTCGTGGAGCAAGAACTTAATCCCCCCCAGCAAAAGCATATCTGCCATCCGATAGTAGCGCCGCCCTCCGGTGCGCTGCACGGGAGCGACGGCGTCAAATTTGCTTTCCCAAAACCGCAGGACATGCGCCTGTGTTCCAAGCCATGTCGCAACTTCGCTTATGGTTCTGAACGCATCCGGCGATTTGGCCACGATGATTAGCCTTTGTTGCCTTTGGCAACCCGGTCCTTCATCAAATGCGAGGGACGGAAGGTTAAAACTCGGCGCGGCGTGATCGGGGCTTCTTCACCGGTTTTTGGATTGCGGCCGATCCGGGCAGACTTATCGCGAATGCCGAAAGTGCCGAATGATGAAATTTTTACAGACTCGCCAGCGACCAATGCGTCCGAAATATGCTTCAAAACAGATTCAACCAGATCAGCCGACTCATTGCGCGACAATCCAACTTCGCGGAAAACCGCTTCACTGAGATCCATTCTTGTGAGTGTGTTCGACGCCATTTACGTTCCCCCTTGTTACTACGCTGTAATTATAGATAGATAATAACTCTTGGCAACTAAAAGTCCGGATATAAGGCCAATTACCAGCGAATAACCGCAGTTCCCCAGGCCAGACCACCGCCAATTGCGCCTGTGACGACAATATCGCCTTGTTTGATGCGTTTATCCTGGGCGGCCACCGCCATGGCAAGAGGAACAGAAGCAGCCGAAGTATTGCCATGGTTGTTCACTGTCATGACGACCCGGTCCATGGGCACTTTAAGGCGTTTGGACATGCCTTCCAAAATGCGTTGGTTCGCCTGATGTGGCACAATCCAATCTACATCATCCGTGGTTAGACCAGCCGCGTCAATGGCTTCGAGCGCCGTATTCGAGAGCTTTTCGACCGCGTGACGAAACACCTCTTTGCCCTGCATCCGCAGATGTCCAGTGGTTTGCATGGATACACCGCCATCGACGTAAAGAATATCCTTGTAACGCCCATCTGAACGCAATGCTGTTGCGAGAATTCCGCGATCTGAGGTTTCATCTTGCTGCGCGCCAAGCAACATGGCGCCGGCTCCATCGCCAAATAAGACACAGGTGCCGCGATCCGTCCAGTCCATCAACTTTGAAAATGTCTCCGCGCCTATGACCAAAATGCGATTGGCCTGGCCGCTCGCGATCATGGAATTTGCGGTGTTCAAAGCAAATAGAAACCCGGCACAGACCGCTTGAACGTCAAAGGCGAAGCCATGCGTCATGCCAAGCCCGTGCTGAACCATAGTGGCGGCGGAGGGGAAGGTGAGATCGGCGGTCGAGGTCGCCAGAATAATCGCATCGACGTCCGCGACGCTGCATCCTGCATTGGCCAAAGCCGCTTGAGCGGCCCTAATTCCCATATCAGAGGTGGTCTCCCCTTCCGCGGCGAAGTGGCGACGTTCGATGCCCGTGCGACTGCGGATCCAAGCATCATTGGTGTCCAATGTGGCTTCAAACTCGGAGTTTTCCACCACACGTTCGGGCAGATAATGGCCAATGGATTCAACAACTGCTCTGCGCATCGTTAGTTCCCGTCTTCTTCGCGGTCCTCTGCGAACCCGTTGACCGAAGCTACGCGCGCGGCGAGCTTGGTGCTAAACTTTGCTGAACCTAAACGATAGGCTAGGCCAACCGCCGCCGCAACTCCTGTTGCGTCTGCCGCACCATGGGATTTCACCACCGTGCCATTGAGACCCAAGAAGACCCCACCATTAACCCGGCGCGGGTCTGTCGTGCGTTTGAGCCGGCTGAGCGGAGCATAAGCGAGGATTGCCGAGAGTTTGGCAAGCAAATTATGTTTAAAGGATTGACGCAGGGCTGTGCCGATAAAACTTGCGGTGCCTTCGGCGGTTTTCAGCGCAACATTTCCGGTAAATCCATCGGTTACAATTACATCAACCCGGTCCGAAGGGATATCTCCGCCCTCTACAAAGCCTATGAAATCGAACTGCCCAGTTTCCGCCGCCTCTTTGATCAGGTCATGTGCGGCCTTCAACTCTGTGCGGCCCTTATGCTCTTCGGTGCCAACGTTGAGCAGACCAACCCTGGGCCGTTTCACAGCAAAACCATTGCGTGAATACGACGCGCCCATCAGGGCAAATTGTAACAAATCGTTTTCGTCGGCCCGCACATCTGCGCCCACATCGAGCATGACATTGCTGCCGTTTGGCCCGTAAGACGGCCACAGAATCGCAATCGCGGGCCGGTTGATTCCGGCCATCTTGCGCAGGCGGACCATCGAAATAGCCATCAATGCCCCCGTATTTCCGCAAGAAACACAGGCATCGGCTTCTTGTTGCTTTACAGAGGTGACGGCAGACCACATTGAGGTGCCCTTGCCATGGCGCATCACTTGGCTTGGCTTGTCATCCATCGAAACGGTGCGTTCCGCGTGCACAATGGTGCAAAATTCTTCGAGATTGTGCTTGTCAATCAAAGGCGCCAGCACCTTTTCGGGGCCGTGCACCAAAAAACGAATATTAGAATGCCGGTGCACGGCAAGCAAAAGCCCGCCGATTATCTCGCCGGGCCCCTTGTCTCCCCCCATGGCATCGACGGATACGACAACATTTGAGTTGGGTCCGTTCGCAATGGTTTGGGTGTTCGACATTGAAATGTATTCCCCTTGAATACGGGCGCTTATGCCGCGTCTTCGTCGAGATCTACTTCCTCAGTCGTCGCAATGACTTCGCGATCATCATAGTGACCACAGGATGCGCAAACGTGGTGCGGGCGCTTAAGCTCACCGCAATTTGTGCATTCATTTGGGTTTGCCGCAACAAGTGCGTCATGTGAGCGTCGCATGCCACGACGGCTCCGTGTAATCTTACTTTTTGGGACAGCCATGTCACAACCTCGAGCT
>NZ_JBDMZG010000217.1:0-6858 GCF_039769035.1 Pacificibacter sp. | reverse complement strand
GCGTCGGTCGCCCCGCTGTGCGTGAGGCGCTGCAAATGATGGCCAACAAGGGTTTGATCTCGATTTCCCACGGCGAACGCAGCAAGGTCAACAAGCTAACGGCTGGCATTGCCTTGGATCAGGTCGACAATATTGCCAAGCTTTTGTTGTCGACCGACCCTGAAAACTTGGCACACCTCAAACAGTTGCGAAAGATTTTGGAAACAAGCGCTGTGAAAATTGCCGCTGAGCGCTGCACACCGGAAGATGTTGCCAATCTCCGTGCGTTGGTTGCGGATCAGGAGAGTAAACTGGGGCAAGATCAAGCCTTCATCGAGGCAGACATTGCTTTTCACGTCGCCCTATCGGCCATCTCCGGCAATCCGCTGATTCAAGCTGTGACGCAGGCGATGCTGTCTTGGCTCTTTCAGTATTATAAGCCGCTTTTGTTGTGGGCTGGACGCGAAAGCACGACGTTGCTCGAACATGCGCGGCTGGTGGATTGCCTTGAGACGCGCGATGCTGACGGGGCTTTGCGCATGATGACGGATCATTTGGAACGGTCCGATCCATTGTATAGCATCGACACATAATCCAAGATCTGCGTTGCCCTCACCCGGCTGGCGGTGTCTACAAAGTCACCTCGCAAACGCCCAGACATATACTCATTATACCTGTTGACATGGCGACAATGCTTCCGCCAAGATATGGTCGATCACCGCTGCGGTTGTGGTTGGCCAAGAGCCACGAGTGTCACAAGCGTGCGAGTCTATATGGGGGGAGAAACGACATGACACGTAAGGGTGCCTTGATCGGATGTGGGTTTTTCGCAGAGAACCAATTGCATGCGTGGCGCGATATTGAAGGCGTCGATATTGTCGCAATTTGTGACCGTGACCCCGAGAGATTAAAAATCTGTTCCGAAAAGTTCGGCATCTCGCGGACCTATACGGACGCAGAAGAAATGCTTGCGGATGGCGGTTTTGAATTTGTCGACATCGCCACCACACCGCCTTCGCATCGCCCGTTGGTCGAACGGGCTGCTGCGGCTGGATTGCACGTGATTTGTCAAAAACCTATCGCGGAAACGATGCAAGATGCGCGTGCCATGGTCGAGGCGGTCAATGCCGCCGGCAAAGTGATGATGGTGCATGAAAACTTCCGTTGGCAGTCTGCTGTTCAAGCGGCCTTGGCGGTGGTGCGGTCTGGTGAAATCGGTGAACCGTTCTTCTGCCGATTTAGCTTCCGGTCGGGCTATGACGTGTTTTCGGGTCAGCCCTATCTGGCCGAAGGCGAACGCTTCATCATCGAAGATCTTGGCATCCATATTTTGGACATTGCCCGTGCTTTTGTCGGTGATGTCGACCTTATGTCTGCCTCCACAAGGCGCATCAATCCAAACATAAAGGGCGAAGATGTGGCCACAATGATGTTGCAACACAGCGGCGGTGCCACAAGTATTGTTGATTGTTCATACGCCACCAAGCGTCAGGTTGATGCGTTCCCGCAAACTGCGATCGAGATTGATGGCACCAAAGGTAGTTTGCGCTTGGATGTCGGCTATCGTTTGACCGTTGAAACCCAATCCGCAGTTGCAACCGATGTTGCGCCACCCGTGCTGCCCTGGGCCGAAAAACCTTGGCACAATATCCAAGAAAGCGTGCAGACCATTCAGCAACATTTTGTTGATTGCCTGAACGCAGGCACCTTGCCTGAAACCTCTGGCGCAAACAATTTGAAAACCTTTGCGCTTGTTGAGGCAGCCTATCAATCTGCCGCGACGGGGCGCAGCATAAAACTGTCAGACATATGAGCACCGCGTTGGATCTGTTCGGCACGGATGAACCCGTGACCCCGGCGCAGGTTTTGAACTTTGGGCCTGTGAAATTTTCGGTTGAATCAGGCGCGTTGCGCCACATCCATGTGCATGGGTTGGAGGCCATTCGCAACATCGCCTTCGTTGTGCGTGACCGTGATTGGGGCACCATTGCGCCGATCATTTCGAAGGAGACTGTCGACCAAAACGACACAGAGCTGCGGCTGTCGTATCATGCGCAATATCAAAACCAAGGTGCGATTTTAGATGTCGACATTGTGGTGCTTACCACCGCAGAGCATCTGACAATGTCCGCGACAGGTGTCACTACGGGCGCGTTTGAAACCAATCGCGCGGGGTTCACAGTGTTGCACCCTATCGATGGCGTTGCGGGGCAACCTGTGCGTGTCGGGCACAGCGATGGATCGTTTGAAAAAGCGCGTTTTCCTGACCTCATCGAGCCGTGGCAACCTTTCATGGACATCACCAGTCTGGCACATCACGTTGGCGCGCATCGCTTTACCTGTCAGCTTGATGGCGATTTGTTTGAGATGGAAGATCAACGTCAGTGGGGCGATGCGTCGTACAAAACGTATAACCGACCACTGGCCTTGCCATGGCCTTACAAGATTGAAGACAAAGAGCTTTTAGAGCAATCTGTCACGCTCACGTGGGAAGAAACCGCTCAACCACAACACGCTCAAGCAGACCAAATCAGTCAAACCAACGCTACATTTCCAGAAATGGCCTTGGTGATCACGCCCGAAGACGCGCTGAGATTGGCGCAATCTCCATCGGACTTGGACTACGTTGCGCCACAAAGATTGCTGTGCCATTTGGATTGCGCTTTGGGCGACACAGCCGCGCAGTTTGACGCCCTTGCGCGCGCGCAACAGGCTTGCCCTGATGTGATGTTTGACCTCGAATTGATCTGTGTCTGCGCAGCTGATCCTGCGCCTGAATTGCACACGCTGGCGGCGCAGATGGCGGAGTCTGGTTTTGCGCCTGCAAGCGTTTTGATCTGCCCTTCGGTCGACCGTGGGTCGACCCCGCCAGGGTCGGAATGGCCCCCCTGCCCCCCGCTTGATCTCATTCACATTTGTGCTGCAATGAGCTTTCCAAACGTGTTGCGCGGTGGTGGTATGGTCAGCTTCTTCCCAGAATTGAACCGCAAGCGCCCACCTGTCGCGCAACTGGGTTTTGTGAGCCATGGGTTGTGCCCGATTGTGCATGCTGCGGACGATATTTCCGTTATGGAAACGCTCAAAGCAGTGCCTCATATCACGCGGTCGGCGCGCGCTTTCATTGGCGATATACCTTATCGTATCGGGCCGGCGAGCATTGCGATGCGACAAAATCCGTATGGGGATCGCACGATCCCCAACCCCACGCAATCGCGCGTTGCGATGGCGGATGACGACCCGCGTCATCGTGCTCATTTCGGGGCTGCTTATGCCGTCGGTCTTGCTACAGCCTTGGCACCTGCGGGCATCGCCGTCTGGACACCTGCCGCGCTTTACGGCCCGCGCGGAGTTATTTCACAAGGTGCAAGCTGGCCCATTGCCGATGCGTTGCGGGCCCTGTCCACACTCGCGGGGCAACCGGTACAAACTGCGACACAAACAGGCAAAACCGCGCGACTATCTGTCGGGGAAACGACGTTTGAAGTGAATTTGACGGCCTCTCCAGTGGATGACTTGAATGCATATGAGTGGCGCCAAACGGCAAATACGGAATAAAAAAGCGGCCCTCAGATTTTTACCAGGGGCCGTTTTAGAAATTGTAGGGTCGTTAGGTTTTATAACCCAAATTAGGTAATGCGCTCGATGCTCGCCGCGATTTCTTCTGGCTCAAACACGCGCTTCCAATCGTCTTTCATCAAAACGGGTTTGCCAAATTCGATGGCTTTGTTGCACGCATCCGAGAAGACGCCGTCGACTTCTTCGAAAATGACCGCAGCCAAAATGTTCATGTGGCCCAGCAAGAAGTCGCGTGCAGCTGCCTTTGGTACACCGCGATCAACAACTTCATCCATCGCTTCCTTCATCACATCCAAAAGCGTTGCGACAACCGTTTCAGACAAGCCTGGCTCCAGAAGGGCCATTTGTTCAACAGTTACGCGGTAAGAGTTTGCCACAGGTGCGAAAATCGTCTCGCCCACTTTGGCACCTAAAGCATAGTCTTCTTCAGGGCCTTGCATCAGTGAATTGACGATACCTTGCTTGGCAGCAATCCCGCCAAACCGGTCATTGCGGCCTTCAACAGTGTCTTCGTCGTTAAAAATCGGCGGGTGACACGGGTGGCTGACGAAGTAGGTGATGTCTTCGCGTTTGGGCAAGTGCCCAGCAAAGGGCGCCGCGGCGTCCAAACATACGACCATTGCGCCGGATGGAACCTTGTCGATAATCGCGGAGGCGACCTTGCCAATCGCAGTGTCCGGCACGGCCAACACAATCACATCTGCGCCGTCCAAAGCCGTATCCGCTTCAACGCAAGACAGCCCGAGTTCGGCATGCAATCGGTCGCGCCCCTCTTGAGACACCTCGACATGCGCAGTTTCAAAATCCGAATTCACCAAATTGCGCGATAGGCGAACGCCCATTTTCCCGCCTGCTCCAAACAACGCTAGCTTTGTCACACTGCATCTCCTTAAGTTGGTTACGTTTAAACATAACCTGAATTGACAACTGGTATGATAAGATACTAAGCATAATTTCGAGTCAAGCGCATTCGGCAAAATTGGTATACCAAAAGGACAACATCGTGACGCAAACGCCCAATAACATCAAACTCGCGTGGTACGGTGACGATTTCACAGGGGCTGCGGCCACTATGGAGGTCTTACAGTTTGCTGGAATGCCCGCGATGTTGTTCTTAGAAGTCCCAACTGACGAACAATTGGCGCGATACCCAGAGTTGCAGGCCGTTGGCGTCGCGTCAACAGCGCGCACAAAATCGCCTGAATGGATGGATGAGAACCTGCCCGCAATTTTTACGGCGTTGCGTGATTTGGACCCTGAATTGTTGCACTACAAGATCTGTTCGACCTTGGATTCATCGCCCACCTCGGGGTCGATTGGCCACGTCATGGAAATTGGCGCTCAAGTCGCAAACCCTGACGAGATTCCTGTTCTCGTCGCAGCACCTCAGATGGGCCGTTATCAAATTTTTGGGCACTTTTTTGCGGCTCACAACGATCAGGTGTACCGCCTCGATCGTCACCCTGTCATGTCGCGACACCCTGTGACGCCAATGCATGAATCCGACGTGGCGCGCCACCTGTCGGCGCAATCCGAGCACATTGATTATTATGTGTGGACCGCAGAGGCGCCTGCACAACAGACACCATCCACGGGAGAGGTTTTTGATCGTGTTAAAGCCTTCACAATGGACAGTTTTGATGCTGCCACAGAAACCAAAGCGGGTGAACATCTGTGGGTCAACCGCGCCGCGAACTCGTTTGTAATTGGCTCGCAAGGCGTTGAATATGCTTTGGTGCGTCATTGGATTGAAACAGGCGCGCTGTCCGAACAACACCCGCCTGCCAGCGTTGGACGGACGCAAAGAATGGTCACTGTTTCAGGGTCAGTTTCGCCGACAACAGCAGACCAAATTGCTTGGTCGGCCGCGAATGGATTTGAAACAATTCGGTTTGACACAACCCAAGCCTGCCAAGACGCAGCCGCGATTGAAGCAGAAGTGGAACGTGTTGTTGCGGCCAGTTTGGCGGCCATCGAAAACGGGGCCGATCCATTGATTTTCACCGCGTCAGGCCCAGATGACCCAGCTGTTGCGAAGTTTGCAGCCGCGCAAAAGGCCTCTGGCAAGTCCGCCTCTGAAATCAACCAAAACATTGGCGAAGCCTTAGGCGCGTCATTGCTACGCATCCTGACGCAAAGCGGTATTCGCCGTGCCGTGATTTCTGGCGGGGACACCTCGGGGCACGCGACGCAACAATTGGGCATCTTTGCTCTGTCGGCTTTGGCACCGACAATCCCAGGGGCCGCGCTGTTCAAAGCCCATGCAAATGGGCCAATGGACGGCCTAGAGTTAGCGCTCAAGGGCGGTCAAATGGGCAGCCGTGACTACTTTGGTTGGATTCGTGATGGCGGTGGTTTGCGCTGAATGTAATATTTTCAGTCACTTATATCGTTTAACTTAAGAAAATGACGATCCCGACGTTGGCCGAGATCGTCACGCATTTTGATCGTTCAGGTTAAGCGAGAATTGACTTCAAGTATTTGATCGAAGTTGGGAAGTCGTCCATTTCGTGCGGCTGACAGGCTGCTTCCAAAACCAAAGTGCCTTTGTAGTCATCCGCGATCAGGGCTTCGACTTGGCCTTTGACATCGGTCACACCTTCGCCGTAACGCATCCAAACCATTTTGCCATCGACCACAGCGCCGTCTTTTAGGTGCACGTTGCGGATGTAAGGTTTGAGTTTTTCATAGCCTGCACGGAAGTGCGTTTCTTCAGCTTCGTACAAATTGCCTGTGTCCCAAACATAGCCAAAATCAGGGTGATCGACGGCTTCCAAGAGGTTGAAACAGGCATCAGATGTGTCCGCCCAGCTGCCTGGCAGGTTTTCAAGCTGAACTGTAAAGCCGCGCGCAACGGCCACTTCGACGGCGTTTTTGATCAGGGCAACAACTTCTTCAAATTAGCCCTCAATCGGCGTTTCCGCGCGTGTTGGGCCGAATACGATCAAGGTTTTGATGCCCATCTCATCCGCAAGGTCCAAGCTCATTGGCAACAAGTGATTTGCGTGCAGTGCAGTCAATTCACTTTTCAATGGTACTTTGAACAGGCCTGGCCTGCCTGCTATGTGGAAATCGGAAGACTGGGGAACGCCAGTCTTTGATTACTTGGACGGTCGCGACGACGTGGATTCAGCCCGCATCAGCATCACCGGCATTTCCTTGGGTGGCTACTACGCGCCCCGCGTTTGTGCCAACGAGCCACGCTATGCCTCCGGTGCCGTTTGGGGTGCAAACCACAACTGGGCCGAAGTTCAGCAACGTCGCATCAATCGCGAAGGCGAAAACCCTGTGCCGCACTACTGG
>NZ_JBDMZG010000216.1:0-5001 GCF_039769035.1 Pacificibacter sp. | reverse complement strand
TGCGACCAACGCATCCATGACGCGCAGATCGACATTGCCGCCCAACTGAACATCCGTCCCGCGACCAGCCATGTTTGTGGCGATCGTAACAGCGCCAAGCTTACCAGCATCGGCAACGATCTGGGCTTCTTGTTCGTGATGACGCGCGTTTAGAACTTTGTGCGCGATCCCTTCAGCCGTCAAAAGCGCCGAAAGCTGTTCGGACTTTTCAATCGAAGTTGTGCCAACAAGCACAGGCTGCTGCTTTTCGTTCGCTTTGCGAATGGACGCCAAAACCGCTTCGATTTTTTCACGTTCCGTGCGGTACACGCGGTCGTGTTCGTCGATGCGCTGAATGGGGCGGTTTGTCGGAACTTCAACAACGCCAAGGTTGTAGATTTCCATAAATTCTTCGGCTTCGGTGGCCGCCGTACCGGTCATCCCAGACAGGGTTCCATACAGACGGAAGTAGTTTTGGAACGTCACTGAGGCTAGCGTCACGTTTTCCGGCTGAATTTGCAAACCTTCTTTGGCTTCAATGGCTTGGTGCAGACCTTCTGACAGACGGCGTCCTGACATCATGCGGCCAGTGTGTTCGTCGATCAGCATCGCTTCGCCATCACGCACGATGTATTGTGTGCCGTTTTGGTACAGCTTGTGGGCCCGCAAACCTTGGTTCACGTGGTGCACCAAAGTTGTGCTTTCCGGATCGTAGAGGGTTTGTCCTTCTGGCAAAATGCCCAAAGCCAACAAACGCTGTTCGAGGAATTCATTGCCTTCCTCGGTAAATGAAATGCCGCGTGTCTTTTCGTCGAGATCATAGTGCTCGTCAGACAACTCGGGGATCAAGGCGTTGATCGTCACATACAATTCAGACCGATCATCAGACGGGCCAGAAATGATCAACGGCGTCCGCGCTTCATCAATCAAGATCGAATCGACCTCATCGACAATCGCAAAATTGTGACCGCGCTGCATGAGTTCACCGATTTCAGTTTTCATGTTGTCGCGCAGGTAGTCAAACCCAAGTTCGTTGTTCGTGGCGTAGGTCACATCGCAATTGTATGCGGCCTTTTTGTCTTCTGGTGACAACTCGGAATGCACCGAACTACAAGTCATGCCCAAAGCGTTAAAGACCTTGGCCATCCATTCACTGTCGCGTTTGGCCAAGTATTCGTTGACGGTCACAACGTGCACGCCCTTGCCAGTCAGCGCGTTCAAATAGGATGGGAAGGTGGCGACAAGTGTTTTGCCCTCACCCGTTTTCATCTCTGCAATGTTGCCTTGGTGCAAAAAGATGCCGCCCATAAGCTGCGTATCGAATGCCCGCAGGCCAAGCGCGCGGCGCGCAGCTTCGCGACAGTTCGCAAAGGCTTCAGGCAAAATCGCATCAAGCGCTTCGCCCTTGGCGACGCGGTCTTTGAATTCTTCTGTCTTTGCAATCAAGCCTTCGTCACTGAGTTGTTCGAACTCAGATTCCAGTGCATTGATCTTCGCCACGATCGGGCGAGTTGCTTTTACTTTTCGGTCGTTGGGGGTCCCAAAAACCTTCTTGGCGATTGTTCCAATGCCTAGCATATTCTCTCCGCTCGGTGCGTCTTGACAGGATCGTGTGAGAGGAGGGATTGCCCCGCTGCCTGCGAGACCATAAAACGGTTCCGAAGGCACCTCTACCCAGACCTAAAGCGATGTAAGGGGCCGTGCCTATAGTGTCAATGTTGCGCCGCGAATAGTCGGCGACAGGAAGGATTTTCCGTATGAAATACCACACAAAAGTGATCGCAGCCGCCATTTTCGGTGCTTTGAGCATCACATCGAGCGCGTTTGCAGAAGACCCAACCTCTGACACAGTGGTCGCAACTGTGAACGGTCAAGCCATCACGCTTGGTCACATCATTGCAGCGCGCGCGTCTTTGCCGCCTCAATACCAAGACATGGAAGACAGCCAGTTGTACAACGGCATCTTGGATCAAATCATTCAGCAAGAGCTTTTGAAGCAATCTGCAGGCGATGTGAGCAAAGCCGTTCAGATCCAAATCGAAAATGAACAACGCATCGTCATTGCGGGTGCAGCCATTCAAGAAATCGCCAAATCTGCGTCAACGGATGAAGCAATTCAAGCGGCCTACGACGCAAAATACGCGAGCTTCGAACCTGCGCGTGAATTTAACGCAGCGCATATTTTGGTCGAAACAGAAGAAGACGCGAAGGCAATTGTCGCCGAGCTTGAAGAGGGCGCAGACTTTGCGGACGTGGCGAAGTCAAAATCAACTGGTCCTTCAGGTCCAAATGGTGGTGACCTTGGCTGGTTTGGTATTGGCATGATGGTCGCGCCTTTTGAACAAGCCGTCGTCGCGATGGAGGCTGGATCAATTTCTGCACCCGTGCAAACGCAATTTGGCTGGCATGTGATCAAGCTTGTCGACACCCGTTTGGCAGAAGCGCCTGCACTTGAAGATGAGCGTGCCGAGCTTGCCGCAGGCATCGAAGACGCCGCTATTCGCGCAAAATTGGAAGAAATGGAGGCTGCGGCCACGGTTGAGCGCACCGAAGGCATCGATCCTGCAGTGTTGCGCGACGACGCCCTCTTGAACGACTAATTGCACGACAGACATCTGGGACACCCGACATGGCCAATATTGAATCCGTATCTCCGCTTGCACCAGCTGGAGGATTTCCAAATCTTCCCGTTATCGATGGCGTGACATTTGCAACGCACGCAGCGGGCGTCAAATACGCGGGGCGCACGGATGTTATGCTGGCTGAGCTTTGCGCAGGCAGTGTCATTGCGGGCACGTTTACTAAGTCTTCGACACGCTCTTCTGCGGTCCTTGATTGTCAAAACAAACTCGGTAGCGACGCCACGGGCGGCGCTGCCATTCTCGTCAATTCCGGCAACTCCAACGCCTTTACAGGTAAGTACGGCCGTGAAGCTGTCGACAAAATTTCTCAGGCCGTATCTGCCAGTTTGCAGATCAATGAAGACCGCGTTTTCACCTCGTCTACTGGTGTCATTGGCGAACCGCTGAAATGGGAACGGATCACCGCGAGCATCGATGTGTTGAAGGCTGGCCTTGATGCCGGTGCTATTAGCGATGCGGCCGAGGCCATCATGACAACCGACACGTTTTCAAAGGGCGCATCTGCCGAAGTGAAAATCGGCGATGAGCTGGTCAAAATTTCCGGCATTGCCAAAGGGTCCGGCATGATTGCGCCTGATATGGCAACCATGCTGGTCTACATATTCACTGACGCCAAAATTTCACAGCCTGCTCTGCAAAGCTTGGTTTCTGCTGCGACAGACACGTCATTCAACTGCATCACGGTAGACAGCGACACCTCGACATCCGACACGCTTCTCGTGGCTGCAACAGGCTGCTCCGCAGCGGCAGAGATCATTCCTGACACACCCGAGGCCGCTGCCTTCCACGCAGCGTTGCAAAGCGTGATGCTGGAGCTGTCGCACCTCGTGGTCAAAGACGGGGAAGGCGCAACCAAATTTGTCGAAGTACAAGTGACGGGCGCAAAAACCGATGCAGACGCACGCAAGGTCGCGTCGTCCATCGCAAATTCCCCGCTTGTGAAAACAGCGATCGCTGGCGAGGACCCAAATTGGGGCCGTGTTGTCATGGCTGTTGGCAAGTCCGGCGCCACGGCTGACCGCGATCTATTGTCCATTTGGTTCGGTGACGTGTTGGTCGCGGAAAACGGCTGGGTGTCCCCTGATTATTCCGAAGACGCTGGCGCAACTTATATGAAAAACGAGCACATCGTTATTCGTACCGATCTTGGGCTTGGTGATGCGCAGTGCACGATGTGGACCTGCGATCTCACCCACGGCTACATCACCATCAACGCCGACTATCGGTCCTAGGGGCATATATGAAACTTGTTCTTGTCTCTGCCGTCGCTCTGATCGACGCCGATGGCCGCGTTTTGTTGGCGCAACGGCCCGAGGGAAAATCCATGGCTGGTTTGTGGGAATTCCCTGGTGGAAAAATCGAAGAAAACGAAACGCCAGAGCAGGCTTTGGTGCGCGAATTGCATGAGGAGCTGGGCATTGAGACATGGGATTCCTGTCTCGCCCCACTGACCTTTGCATCGCATTCTTACGACAACTTTCATCTGTTGATGCCGGTTTTCGCCTGCCGCAAATGGAACGGAATCCCGCAAGCGCGTGAAGGACAGACGCTTAAATGGGTGCGGCCAAATGATCTGCGTGATTACCCGATGCCCGAAGCAGACATTCCACTGATTCCCATTCTGCGCGACTGGATTTGACGATACGTCGCTTCCTAGGCGCTAGGCTTACGTGTTTTCTTCCAAAACGACCAAAATTTGTGCTGTTTTTGGCCCTTTGTGTAAAATTTGAATGCAACATTTTCATAGAGTCAAAATATAATTAACCAATCATCGACAATTGGGAAATTTACAATGATGCGCTCTATCTCACTCGGCCAGTACATATCTGTACAGGGCCAGTTCGTTCGCGAAGCAGCTGCGGGCAAGATTGTTGTCCGTGTTGGCGACAAAACTTTTGAAGGTAAGCCAATTTCTTAAATTGGCGACAGTCCTGATGTCTACAGCGTTGGTTTTCACAACCATAAAAAAGGCGGGCCCTAAAGCCCGCCTTTTTAGCATTTGAATGTCGCCGCGATTAGTCGAGTTTGCGCACAACTTCTTCACGTTCGAAGATCTCGATAACGTCGCCTGGACGGATGTCTTCGTAGTTCTCGAACGCCATACCACATTCTTGGCCTGACTGAACTTCTTTGACTTCATCCTTGAAGCGTTTGAGGGTCTTGAGTGTGCCTTCGTGGATAACCACGTTGTCACGCAACAAGCGCACCCCAGCGGAGCGACGTGCAACACCTTCGGTAACGAGACAACCCGCAACCTTGCCAACGCCGCCAGACACTTTGAAGACTTCGCGGATTTCTGAGTAACCGATGAAGTTTTCGCGGATTTCTGCGGACAACAGGCCAGAGGCGGCTGCTTTCACGTCGTCAACCAGATCGTAGA
>NZ_JBDMZG010000045.1:0-3562 GCF_039769035.1 Pacificibacter sp. | reverse complement strand
TGAGGGGCAGGATGCTAGTACAGAGTGAAAGCAGACAACATGTTAAGACGGAAAGCGGAAGTTCGCTGCGCTCGGCGCTAACGTCCGAGGTGCGGACGTTGCTGCCGTAAGACGGACGGGTTCGTATGTCTGCTTTCAGGAGCGGGCAACTTTTCGAAGCATGAATTGATAGGTGCATATTAGCCATTTGGTATCGGTCGCCCTGATCAAAATTAGCTTGACCAAATCTCACTATTTCGAATATCCATGAAATATGGAATCAGCGCTCACCGATCGACTTGCGACCCTCAGTCATCCTCAGCGGATGGCGGTGTTCCGGCTACTCATGCGCCGTTGCCCGGATGAACTGCCAGCTGGCGAAATCGCCGGAGCCTTGGACCTTAAGGCCAGCACAGCGTCGGTCTACCTGTCTGCCCTGACTCAAGCCAGTCTCATCTCACAACGACGAGACGGAACGCGCCTGCTATATGCCCTTAATCTCGATGTTACCCGCGAGGTCGTCGCAGGTTTGTTTGTCGATTGTTGTCGCGGACGGGCTGACCTTTGCCCGCCGCAGTTTTCTGACCTTCTCAGGAGTATCTCTCCCATGAGCGACAAGAAATTCAACGTCCTCTTTGTTTGCACCGGAAACTCTGCCCGCTCGATTTTCGCAGAAACGATTCTGCGGGATATGGTGGGCGATAAGTTCACCGCCTACTCAGCAGGCACGGCACATCGCTCAGAGCTGAACCCATTTGCTGTCGAAATGCTTAAATCAAAAGGACATGACGTGGCTCTTTTGCGGTCCAAGAACATCCAGGAGTTCCAGGGTGCTGATGCGCCGCACATGGATTTTATTTTTACCGTCTGTGACCTTGCCGCCAATGAGGAATGTCCCACGTGGCCGGGTCAGCCCGTCTCTGGCCATTGGGGTATGCCGGACCCAGTAAAGGCCGAGGGAACCGACGCAGAAAAGCGTCTCGCGTTCCACCAGACCTACGGGGCGCTGCACAATCGGATCATGGCATTCTCCGCCTTGTCGTTCGAGAGTTTAGACCGTGCGTCGCTGCAAAAACGTATCGATGAAATCGGCAAAAAAACTGTCAAACAGGAATAACCAGATATGACCACATACGCTCTCAACGGCCTTGGCCGGATCGGCAAACTTGCACTCCGCCCACTCTTGGAGCGCGGCGCAAAGATCGCCTTTATCAATGACGCGCTTGGCGATCCCGCGATGCACGCGCATCTATTGGAATTCGATTCAATTCATGGCCGCTGGCCTGCGGCGTTTGCGGCAGACGAAGGGTCAATCAGCATTAACGGCACCCGCATCCCCATCACCAACACGCGCAATCTGGAAGACCTGCCACTGGATGGCGTGGATGTGGTGATTGATTGCACAGGCGCGTTCAAGACAGAGGCCAAGCTGGCCCCCTATTTTGCGGCGGGTGTCAAAAAGGTTGTCGTTTCAGCACCGGTCAAGGACGGGCCGACGGCCAACATTGTCCATGGTGTCAATGATGACATCTACGATGCGGACATCCACAAGATTGTGACGGCGGCAAGCTGCACGACAAACTGCCTCGCGCCTGTGGTAAAGGTTCTGCTGGAAGGGATCGGCATCAAGCACGGCTCAATCACGACGATCCATGATGTGACCAACACACAAACGATTGTGGACCGCCCTGCAAAGGATTTGCGCCGTGCGCGGTCCGCGCTGACAAACCTGATCCCGACCACAACAGGGTCTGCGACGGCGATCACGCTGATCTATCCCGAGCTGAAGGGTAAATTAAACGGCCATGCGGTGCGGGTGCCACTTTTGAACGCATCCATCACCGATTGCGTGTTCGAAATGGCGCGTGAAACGACTGTGGAAGAGGTGAACGGATTATTCAAAGCTGCCGCTGAAGGGCCGCTGAAAGGCATCCTTGGATACGAGACGCGGCCTCTGGTCTCGTCGGACTACACCAATGATCAGCGCAGCGGCATCATTGATGCGCCGTCAACGATGGTTGTGAACGGCACCCAGCTCAAAGTCTACGCTTGGTATGACAACGAGATGGGATATGCACATCGCTTGGTCGATGTTGCGCTTATGGTTGGCCACAAGCTGTGAAAGGTCCCGTCGGATTTTCCGCCTACATCACGGTGACGGCCGCCTATTGGGCATTCATGTTGACCGATGGTGCGCTCAGGATGCTAGTTCTGCTGCACTTCCACACACTCGGCTTTTCGCCAGTGCAACTGGCCTATTTGTTTGTGATGTATGAGATCGCAGGTGTGGTGACCAACCTGTCCGCCGGTTGGATCGCGGCACGGTTTGGACTGACGTCGACGCTTTATGCGGGCTTGTCATTGCAGGTAGTGGCGCTTCTGGCGCTCACGCAGCTTGATCCTGCTTGGAGCATCACGGCCTCTGTGGCGTTTGTGATGCTGGTGCAAGGACTGTCGGGCGTGGCCAAGGATTTGGCAAAGATGAGTTCCAAGAGCGCGGTAAAGATTCTTGCGCCGACGACGGGCGGTGGCCTGTTCAGGTGGGTCGCCATCCTGACGGGATCAAAAAATGCAGTGAAAGGCAGCGGCTTCCTGATGGGGGCCGTCTTGCTGGCCGTATATGGGTTCGTTCCTTCCGTGCTGACGATGGCGGCAATCATCTTCCTCATCCTGATCGGAGTGGTGATCGGCATGCCCTCGGGTCTGCCGGTGGGTCGTAAGGACGCAAAGTTCTCTGAGGTGTTTTCCAAGAACCGCAACATCAACTGGCTCAGTACCGCCCGGCTGTTTCTATTTGGCGCGCGGGATGTCTGGTTCGTGGTTGGTATTCCGATCTATTTCTATGCGGTGTTGTCGGACGGCACTACCGAGGGCAACCGCGCGGCCTTCTTCATGATAGGGACGTTTATGGCCGTCTGGACGATCCTTTACGGCTTTATCCAAGGCTCGGTACCGCGCATCCTAAAGGCGGCATCACGATCCGATGTGGAAATTCTCGCATTAGCAAAACGCTGGGTTGGACTACTGGTAATTGTGCCTACGTTTCTGGCTGGTCTCGTTTGGCTGGTCCCCGAACCGTCCAATATGCTGACAGCAACGATTGTCTTGGGCCTCTTGATCTTCGGCGGCATCTTCGCCGTGAATTCAGCCCTGCATTCGTTTCTCATCCTCAGCTTTACAGATGCAAAACGGGTCACAATGGATGTTGGCTTTTACTATATGGCCAACGCGGCAGGCCGGTTGGTTGGCACACTCCTGTCCGGATTTGCATATCAGATGGGTGGGCTTTCACTATGCCTCGGCACCGCTGCAGTAATGATAGGTCTTAGCTGGCTCGGAACATCGCAACTTAAAGCGCCAGAAAATGATAAGGTTGCCGCATGAATATTTTCGATAATGACCGCTCCGTCTGGATGACACTTAAATTCGTTTAATAGTTTTTCTGATCAAAGCGGTCGTTCAACGACGGCGCAGCATTGGTTGATTTGGGCTCGAACCTGATGTTCGCCGCAAAATTAACTAACGGCCGCTCTGGGCTGAAGGCGTTACAACAGCTCCACGGCTTCACTGAGCTGCTCTGCGT
>NZ_JBDMZG010000215.1:0-2831 GCF_039769035.1 Pacificibacter sp. | reverse complement strand
TTGTCCTTGGTTTGTGACGAAAACTTCGGATCCGGCACTTTGACGGACAACACACAGGTCAACCCTTCGCGCGCATCATCGCCCGTGAAGGTGATTTTTTCCTTTTTCGCAATGCCGCTGTCAGCAGCATAGCGCGTCATTGTCCGCGTCAACGCACCACGGAAGCCCGCCAAGTGCGTGCCGCCATCGCGTTGCGGAATATTGTTGGTAAAGGGCAAAACATTCTCGTGGTAGCTGTCGTTCCACCACATCGCGACCTCAACGCTGATGCCGTCTTTTTCACCTGAGACAAAAATGGGCTCTGGCATCAAAGACGTTTTCGAGCGGTCGAGGTACTTCACAAATTCCTTAACACCGCCATCGTAGAACAGCTCTGTTTTCAAAGGCTCGGCAGGGCGTTCGTCTTCGAGAATGATGCGCACGCCAGAATTCAAAAACGCCAATTCGCGCAGGCGCTTTTCCAAGATCGAAAATTCATAATTGAGGTTCGAAAACGTGTCGGTGGAGGCCATAAAGCGCACTTCTGTGCCTGTCTCGCCGTTCGCGTCACCGGTCACGGTCAGATGCTCAGCTGTTTCGCCGCGCTCGAACCGCGCCTTGTGCGCTTTGCCTTGACGCCAGACTTTGAGTTCCAACCAATCAGACAGCGCGTTCACAACAGAAACACCCACGCCGTGCAGACCGCCAGACACCTTGTAAGAATTGCTGTCGAACTTACCACCAGCGTGCAGTTGGGTCATGATAACCTCTGCCGCGGAAACGCCTTCTTCTTCGTGCATATCTGTCGGAATACCGCGCCCGTTGTCGCGCACAGAAATCGAAGAATCTTTGTGAATTTTGACCGTCACATAGTCAGCATGACCCGCCAAAGCTTCGTCGATACCGTTATCCACAACCTCATACACCATATGGTGCAGGCCGGAGCCGTCATCAGTGTCACCGATGTACATCCCAGGGCGCTTGCGAACAGCCTCTAACCCTTTGAGAACTTTAATTGAATTGGCGCCATACTCTTCGGACTGCTCGGGAGTGTCGGACATGCGGATTTCCTTGTTTTTACTTAGCCTTTTTATACGGCAAAGTGGGGGGCTTGTCACGCAATTGGCACAATTATCATCGCGTCACAGCAAAGGAACGCGCTTAGGTAAACGGGATCACACACGCAACCAATATAAGCAGCACGCCCGCTGTGATATTCATCCGCTTCAACGCATCAGGCGAGGACAAAACCGCGCGCATTTTACCGACGAAACCTGCCAAAATCACATTGCCGGTGAACGGAACGATCGCGGAAATCGCGCAAACAGCAACGATGTCCCACACCGTCAGTTGCGACAAATCAAAGAACCCCGGCAACAGCCCCATGTAAAACAAAATGGCCTTGGGATTGCCCAAAATCACAGCCACGCCCGCAATGAATCCGGCCCATCGTCCCGGTGCGGTCAAACGACTGTTGGACTGGATCGCGGTGTCAGATTTGCGGATGAGCATCACCCCCATGACCAAAAACATCACCACGGCGATCCACTTCATCGCCTCCAGAAAGTAAGTGAACTCCGACACGATCCAGCTAACGCCCAGAATGGCCAAAAGCGGCCACAGAACGTCGCCAACAACAACACCCATCGCAAGCGGCCACGCCGAGGCAAAGCCGCCCGACATGGCGCGTGCCAGCATCGCGACCCAAACTGGGCCAGGCGTGAGAAAAAGAACAAACAATGCGCCCGTGTAGAGGGCCAACTCGAACAAAGATATGCTCATCGAATTTCCTTAAGGGCGGAGACGCCAGATGTTTCAGACACCTCAAATGCGGCAGCCCGTGCGCCAAGCTCTTCGAACAGTTCTGGCCCTGTGCCGGTCATAAAGGCCTGCGCCCCAAGGGCACAGATTTCGTCATACAGCGCCGCCCGACGCCCCGCGTCAAGATGGGCTGCCACCTCATCGAGCAAAAAGATCGGCGCTGCGCCAAAATCTTGCGCCAATGCGCGCCCGTTAGCCAAAATAAGCGAAATCAACAGGGCCTTTTGCTCGCCTGTGGAACATTGATCCGCCGCAACACCTTTGGCGGTGTACATGGCGCCCAAATCCGCGCGGTGCGGCCCTATTAAGGTGCGCCCCGCGGCCATATCGCGCGCGCGGCTGTCCCTAAAGGCAGCCAACAGGTCTGTGTCATGTTCTGGCAGCTCAAATTGGTCCGAGGCCTTCAGCCATAAGCTGGCAACGGGAAAGGCGGTTTCAGCCCCCTCTTGCGCTTCTTGCAGGCGCTGCAAAACCGTCAGACGGTTGCGCATGATCGACGCGCCGAACGTGGCCATTTGCGTTTCCAGCGCGGTGTACCAATGCGCATCCCGCACAGCGTCCTTGAGCAGTCGGTTGCGTTCACGCATCGCCTTTTCGTAGCCCAGAACAGCCTCCGCATGACGCGGCTCAAAAGACATCACCATGCGGTCCAAGAACCTGCGCCGCCCTTCGGGTGCTTCAATCCACAGACGGTCCATCGCGGGGATCAACCACACCACGCGCGCAATGCGGCCAAGTGCGATTTGCGCGGCGGTTTTCCCGTCGATTTTCACCGTGCGCGAGGCCCCGTTTTCCGACCACGTTTCGATCTCATGGGTTTGGTGCAACGACTGCAGTTCCGCGCGGACTTTCCACCCAAGGCTTTCGGGTTTGCGCGCAATATCTTCCATCGCGGCGCGGCGCAGACCCCGCCCCGGTGACACCAAGGACACTGCTTCTAAAATATTGGTTTTGCCAGAGCCATTCGCTCCCCAAATCGCAACAGGCCGCCCATCCAATTCAAGATGCGCGGCCCTATGGGAACGAAAATG
>NZ_JBDMZG010000214.1:0-6729 GCF_039769035.1 Pacificibacter sp. | reverse complement strand
TTTGTCAGACGGATAACAGTCTTTGAATCGGCGTCAGTCATAGCTTTTCCTTCGGGTGTCCCCGCGGGCATATCAGCTTCATTCATAAGAGAAAAGAGACCAGACCCCGCGTGACAATGTCAGCGGATAATGCAGCAAATAATAAGGGCGCATGTCTTGGTCATGAGACGGTTGTAACAGGGCAAACTGGGGTTGCAAAGCCCCTTTGATGCGCCCAATCTGCAAGCAAACAAGCAAGTTGGCCGAGCACATGACACAGACCCCAAACCGCGACCCCATTTTCGAAGTGCCTGAGGGCATTGAGCAGCTGTTGGAAATTATGAAGCGCTTGCGTGATCCTGAAACGGGCTGTCCTTGGGATATCGAACAGGACTTTGCAAGCATTGCGCCTTTTTCGATTGAGGAAGCCTATGAAGTCGAGGATGCGATCAAGCGTGGGGATATGACGGATTTGCAGTCCGAATTGGGAGATTTGCTGTTTCAATCCGTGTTTCAATCACAAATCGCTGCCGACAAAGGCCTGTTTGATTTTCAAGACGTGGCCAAAACCATCGCCGCAAAGATGATTGATCGCCATCCGCACGTGTTTGGTGATCAGAGCAATCAAAAATCGCCTGAGCAGCAAACCATCGATTGGGAAGTGCAAAAAGCGGCCGAACGCGACCGGCGCGGAGAAACGCGCGTATTGGACGGCGTCGCCTTGGGCTTGCCTGCCTTAATGCGGGCGCAAAAGCTGCAAAAACGGGCGGCGCGAGTCGGGTTTGATTGGCCAGATGTCACACATGTGATCGACAAAATTGTTGAAGAATCCGCTGAATTGGTCGAGGCGCGCGACAGTAAAACGCCAGAAGACGTCTTTGAAGAATATGGCGATCTATTGTTTGTGATGGTCAACTTAGGCCGTCACATGGGCATAGAAACCGAGGAAGCTTTGCGCGCAGCAAACGAGAAGTTTGTAAGACGTTTCAATGCAGTGGAAGACAAACTTAAAGAACAAAACAGGTCACCAAGTGACAGCAATTTGGCTGAGATGGATGCATTGTGGGATGAGGCCAAAGGTCTCGATAAACAGGGTAAATTGTAGCGACATCGGGTCACACACTTCAATACCCGATTTTTCTAATCAGGTATTGACCCAAGTAAAATAGTCGGATTAAAAGGCCTCAACGAAATTGGAGACCTTTATGACTATTCGTACCGCCCTTATCGCGACAACGTTGCTGGCTTCTGCACCAGCGTTTGCAGCAGAAGTAAACGTTTACTCACACCGCCAGCCTGAATTGATCGCCCCGCTGACAGAGGCGTTCACCGCCAAAACTGGCATCGACGTCAATGTCGCATTCATGGACAAAGGCTTGGTTGAGCGCCTCAAAGCCGAAGGCGACCGCTCACCAGCGGATGTTATTCTTACGGTCGACATTTCGCGCATCGTTGAAGCCGTCGACGCGGGCGTTACACAGCCGATCGAGACTGACACATTGAAGTCTAATGTTCCAGCGATCTACCACGACCCACAGAACCACTGGTGGGGCCTGACAACCCGTGCACGCGTGGTTTATGCCTCACGCGAAACAGTGGCTGATGGCGAAATCACCACCTACGAAGACTTGGCTGATCCGAAATGGAAGGGTCGCATTTGTACCCGCTCAGGCACCAACGCATACATGATCGGCCTAACATCTGCTTACCTCGCACACCACGGCGCTGAAGAGACCAAAGCTTGGCTTCAAGGCCTCAAAGACAACCTCGCACGCAAGCCACAAGGCAATGACCGCGCGCAAGTGAAAGCGATTTGGGCTGGTGAATGTGACATCTCTTTGGGCAACACTTACTACATGGGTAAAATGTTGGCAGACGAAGAGCAAAAGCAATGGGCAGACTCTGTACGCCTTGAGTTCCCTGTTTTTGAAGGCCACGGCACACACGTGAACATCTCTGGTGTTGCTTTGACAAAATCCGCAAAAAACACTGACGAAGCCACTCAATTCATTGAGTTTTTGACATCACCACAGGCGCAAGAAATCTACGCAGAAGCCAACAGCGAATACCCAATTGCGCCAGGCACTGCACCTTCTGAATTGGTGTCCAGCTGGGGTTCATTCGAGCCTGATGATCTCAACCTGATGACAATTGCAGGCGCACGTGCTGAAGCGCTGCGTTTGA
The DNA here is from genome assembly GCF_039769035.1 of Pacificibacter sp. NCBI lineage: Bacteria > Pseudomonadati > Pseudomonadota > Alphaproteobacteria > Rhodobacterales > Roseobacteraceae > Pacificibacter > Pacificibacter sp. The sequence goes on along the minus strand of NZ_JBDMZG010000214.1, from coordinate 4,566 downwards.
CTGAAGAGGTCGATTACGACGGTTAAGCCGGAACACGCCCCTCGGGATGAGGGTCGCGCCCGCCTTTTGCGATTGCAAAGGGCGGGCTTTTTTTGCTTGACGCCACACCAGTCTTTGGGCACCTTCAGCGCATGAAAACAACACACGCCACAACACTGTATTTTATCCGCTCCTCATAGGGTGCGGCTATAGTTGTGACATAACAAAAGCCGCCGCAGGGTGGCTTTTTGTGTTTTTGGCTTTCCGTGCGGCATTAGGAGAGACCATGATCGAAACTGTAGAACAAACCATCACCATCCGCCCTGCCCGACGATCAGATTGTCGCGCGATCACGCGGATGATCGAAGAGTTGGCCAAACATCACGGCGATGTGCCGCTCGTGTCCGAAGATGCCCTGCGCGCAAATGTTTTTAGCAGCGAACCTTGGCTTAATATCCTCGTGGCTGAACGCGGTGAGCGGTTGGTGGGATACGCCGGCTTGGTGCGCGGGTTCAAACTGCATTTTGGTCAACGCACACTGGATCTGCACCACTTATACATCGCTGACAACATGCGCGGCAAAGGTGTCGGGCGACAGTTGATCGACGCCTCTAAATCGATTGCCAAAGCGTTGGAGTGCACAGAATTGACCGTCAGCACACAAAGTCACAATCTTGTGGCGCAAAGTGCTTACGCCGCTTGTGGTTTCGTAAAAATACAAAACCCAAGCGGCGCTCGATTTGTTATGGAACTATAGATCGACAGTCATGTGATTGCGCCTAAAGCGTGATCACATCCACTTTTTGACCTTTAACAGCCAGACCGATTTCACCTTTGCAAAGGCGCATCGCGTCATCGCCAAAGACTTCGGCGCGCCAACCGGACAGCGCCGGAACATCGCGTTTGCCAGCTGCAATCATATCGAGTTGCGCAGACGACGCGATCATTTTGGCCGCCACATTGGCGTTGTCGGATTTCGCTTTCAGCAACACCCGCAGCATGTCTGCCAGCGCTGGATTGACCTGCAATTTATCGCGGTCGCCATCGACTTTGGGCATTTGCTCAGGCGAATATTTGGACGCTATGTTAATCGCAGCAATGATACCATCCGCAATATCGCCTTTGCGGGCCTCACGCAGTAGCAGACGCGAACGCGCCAAATCAGCGGGTGTTTTGGGTTTGGTTGATGCGAGTTCAAGCATCGCGTCATCCTTGTAAACGCGGTTGCGCGGGATGTCGCGAGACTGCGAATACTCTTCACGGAACGCTGCCAACTCTTTGACCGCGGCCAAGAATTTTCCAGAACTGGTGCGGGTTTTCACCCGTTTCCATGCGTTTTCAGGCTCAACAACATAGGTGCCAGGCGTCATCAACACCTGCATTTCCTCGGCAACCCATTTTTCACGGTTGGCCTTTTTGACTTCCGCGTCCAGATATTCGTAAATCATCCGCAGGTGCGTCACGTCAGCCAAAGCGTATGTTTCTTGAGCTGGCGTCAATGGACGGCGCGACCAGTCGGTGAAGCGCGATGTCTTGTCGAGGCTTTGTTTCGCGATTTTGCGCACCAATGTCTCATAGCCCACTTGTTCGCCAAAACCACAGACCATCGCGGCCACTTGCGTGTCGAACAAGGGCGTCGGAATCACCCCACCTTGGATGTAGAAAATTTCAAGATCTTGGCGCGCTGCGTGAAAGACTTTGACCACATTTTGGTCACGAAACAGGTCGTAGAGCGGTGCCAGATCAAGGCCTTTGACCAGTGGATCCACCAAAACGGCGTCTTCTTCGTTGTCACCTGTCACAGCCAATTGAACGAGGCAAAGCTTTGAATAATAGGTGCGCTCTCGAAGGAATTCAGTATCCACGGTCACAAAAGGAAATTTTTTGGCGTGGTCGCAAAACGCTTGAAGCGCTTCAGTGGTTTTGATGGTAATCATTGCAGTCTTTTCATTTGTATACGGGGTCATCCCGCAGGTCGTCTGCAATCCCTACGCAACTCATGCGGGAATGAAAAGCAGATAGCTGGAAATGCAAAAAATCGACTGAAGGTGCTGCTCAAAATCCGCGCAATGTTACCGCGCGGCGGTCTTAACCTCAACAATTGTGATATTACATATAAAATATATTCGTTTTCATAATGCATCTAAACACGGCATGGTCGGGCTACCTTTTCCCAACACTTGAACGGAACATCCCATGTCAGACATCACGCATTTCATAGATCACGCCACACATCGCACCACAGGCACACCGAAAAACCGCAGCATCGCCGTAGGTGCTGCAGCCATTTTATTGTTGGTCTTTTTAACAGTTATCGGTGTTCACAATGCCTCAATCGAGACGCCATCCAACGCGATTGAATGGCATGGCTACAGCGCGGGCAGCGCCGTAACCCCTACCCCAAAAACACTGACGAAATTTTAGGGCTTCTCGATAAAGGCGCGCAGTGTTTCAGGATAGATTTGATGCTCTAGCGGCAGAATTTTTGCCGCCAGACTGTCCGCCGTGTCGCCCGCGTCAATTGCAACCCGCGCTTGCGCCAAGATCGGCCCACCGTCAAGTTCCGCAGTCACTTCGTGCACGGTGCAACCCGCCTCTGCATCGCCCGCATCAATCGCGCGTTGGTGCGTGTGCAGGCCCTTATATTTGGGCAGCAAGGACGGGTGAATATTGAGCATCTTACCCGCATAATGCGCGATGAATTCGGGCGTCAAAATGCGCATGAAACCGGCCAAGGCCACAACATCAGGCGCATAAGGATCAAGTGCTGCCATCACAGCCGCGTCAAACGTCGCACGATCCCCTTTATAGTCTGTGTGATCCACAACCACAGTCGGAATGCCCAAAGCCCGCGCCTTATCCAACCCACCCGCGTCAGGGCGATTTGACAGCACGACACAAGGCCGTGCTGGATGATCGCCCGTCATGGACTGCGCCAGTGTCACCATATTGGAGCCACTGCCCGAAATCAGGATCGCAACTTTTTTCATTCAAAAGCGCCCTACTTCAACGCGCCAGTGTAACGTACGCCTTCGCCCGCAGTCACTGTGCCAAGCGTGTAGACTGTTTCGCCTTCAGCTTTGAGCAGCGCGATGATGTCATCGGCTTTGTCCGCATCGACAGACAAGACCATGCCCACGCCTGCGTTGAATGTTTTCAGCATCTCAGATTCAGCCAAACCAGCCACATCCGCGATCCATGCAAACACTGGCGGCAATGTCCAGGATGTCAGATCGATGTCGGCGCCCAAGCCCGTCGGCAGAACACGCGGCAGGTTTTCGGTCAAACCACCACCCGTGATGTGTGCAAGCGCGTGCACGCCACCAGCGCGGACAGCTGCCAGCGTTTGTTTCACGTACAAGCGTGTCGGTTTCAAAAGCTCTTCGCCCAGTGTGCCTTCACCAAATGGCGCTTTGTCGTCCCATTTGAGACCAGAAACCTCAACCGTTTTGCGGACCAAAGAATAACCGTTTGAATGCACACCGTCAGAGGCAAGCCCGATCAGAACATCGCCCTCTTTCACGCCCGCAGGCAAATCTTCGCCGCGTTCCATCGCGCCAACAGAGAAACCAGCCAAATCGAAATCGCCGTCATGGTACATGCCCGGCATCTCGGCAGTCTCGCCGCCGATCAACGCACAGCCGGACAGCTCACAACCCTTGGCAATGCCTTCGATGATCGCTGTAGCTTGGTCCAGCTCAAGTTTGCCCGTGGCAAAGTAGTCGAGGAAGAACAAAGGCTCAGCGCCCTGACAGACCAGATCGTTCACACACATGGCGACCAGATCGATACCAATGGTGGACACGTTGCCTGTGTCGATCGCGATGCGCAGTTTGGTGCCAACGCCGTCTGTGGCCGCAACAAGAATAGGATCTTTGTAGCCTGCGCCTTTAAGATCGAACAAAGCGCCAAAACCGCCCAAACCGGCCATCACACCAGAGCGCGCCGTCTTTTTAGCCGCAGGTTTGATCCGTTCAACAAGCGCATTGCCTGCATCAATATCAACACCGGCGTCCGCATATGTCAGGCCGTTTTTTCCATCGCTCATGATCTAAAGTCCCCAAAGTCACATCGTTTGCACGCGCTTTATCGCAGTTAAACGCGTAAGGAAAGCAAAAGCGCAAATCATCTGCTTGACGCCCCTCATATCTCGCCATATTCACATTCTTGGCGGGCCTGTAGCTCAGTTGGTTAGAGCAGAGCGCTCATAACGCTTTTGTCGTAGGTTCAAGTCCTACCGGGCCTACCAAATTCATTTTCTTCAATACCTTCCGCCGCATCTTACATGTCGTATCTTTTGACCCAAAATCCATTTGTTTTGGCAAGTTGGCCCTAATTTGGGCTCAAAATTTTTTACACAATCAGACACCGCAAAAATTCAAAAAGCCCATTTTTCCCCGTTTAGGTGCAAAACGTGCTATGATGAAGCGACGGCGCTTGAACGGATAATGAAAAGGATATTTTCATGAAGATCGCAGTGCTCGGTGCAGGTGGAATTGGTGGATATATTGGCGGGCGTCTGGCCGAGGCAGGTCATGACGTCACTTTGGTTGCGCGCGGTGATCATTTATCCGCGATCCAATCTCG
>NZ_JBDMZG010000044.1:0-3253 GCF_039769035.1 Pacificibacter sp. | reverse complement strand
CCTTGCGTACCTTTTCGACAGTTTTCTTGGATGCAGACGCGCCGGGCGTAAAGGTACGTGACACAGCAGACTGGCTAACGCCTGCGCGCTCGGCAACCTCTTGGGATGTGACGCGGTTTTTGCTCATTCGGCTGTCCAACCTCCATCAACCAGTAACGACGTTCCGGTGACCATTGCAGAGGCTTCGGACGCCAGAAACACAACGCCGCCCATAATGTCTTCGACTTTGCCTGGGCGTCCAAGTTTAATTTTATCTTCGATCCACGCACGTTTTTCAGGGTCTGCGAAGGTTGGGCGGGTCAGATCGGTCAAGATGAACGTTGGGCTGATTGTATTGATGCGAATGCCCGCCTTACCCCATTCAATTGCCATGGATTTGGTAAATCCCTCAACCGCGTGTTTTGTTGCACAATAAACGGCGCGATCTATGCCGCCCACATGCGCCATTTGGGAGGAAATGTTGATTAAGCTTCCGGGTTTTCCCGCGGCTACCAATCCGTTGGCGACGGCTTGCGTTAGGAAATAGGCCCCTTTGACATTCACATCAGACACAGTGTCGAAATCGTCTTCTGTTGTATCTAAAGCCGGGCTGTGACGGGCTAAGCCCGCCGAGTTTACGAGAATATCAAACGGGCCATGTGACGCCACAGAAGCCCGCGTGCCAGCGATATCAGAAACATCAAGAGGCAAGGCGTCAGCTTTCATGCCGGCCGCGTTCATTTTATCGACGAGCGTGTTTAGAGCGTCAACCCGGCGTGCGGCAAGCGTGACTTTTGCACCCGCTTCACCCAGCGCAACAGCACAGGCTAATCCAATGCCAGAACTAGCACCGGCGACTAAAGCGCGTTTTTGATCCAAGCGAAACGAAGGTGTTTTGGGCAAAGTCATCAGTTAGCTCCAATTGGCAAAGAAAGTGCGCCTGACACGCGCGCTTTGTTGAATTCACACAATCGGGCAAACACATCAACGCCCAGCTGTGCATAGATGTCTAACAGATCGACCAACACCCAATTTTCACGGATGAGTGCCCCTTCGACACGCCAAAAATCAAGGCTACGCATCGTGATTTTCTGCCCGGATGGGGCGATGCCCAACCACCCGTCACCGGTGACTGTCATCTGCATGTTTGGCCAACCCGTCGCGACGACGTAGGCGCCATCGCCATAGAAGTGACAATTGAGTGTTCCGGTTGTGCCACCGCGTCGATCCGGCAGTGCATTCAGGAATGGGATTTGGTGCCAATTGCGAAACCCGGCAACTCCGCGTGCAGTACCGATACCCGCAGGGCCGTACCAATTCATGCGCGGATCCCAGTATTTCTCTGCATGCATGATCTCGGGGCCACCCTCGGCCGGATGTCGAGAAAGATTGGTTAACATCCCGATTACGGTTTCTAGGCTTTGTGCGCTTTGAGTTGCAGTGCGCGCCTCAAAAAACAGTCCATCTTGGCTTGCAGGTCCGGAGATATACATCTCACGCCCAAGGCTCGGCACCATAGGCCAAGCACCGGCTTGCATCATAAGTTCAGGAATATCCCAGATCGCTTGCATCTCCACAACACGACTGTCTTCGACACGATAGAATTCGTGAAACCGCATATGCGCAAAATGGCCCGTTTGCGGAATATCAAGGAAAGGCCGCGTGAAAATGCCAACGTAATGCCCCGCACAACCGATCCAGTCGTGCCCGTCGGCATCCGTGCCTGCACTGACGATCCAGTCGCGGCGCTCTAGATCGGGCAAGGCGTTAAACAATGGCGCATAGGCGACATCATATAGCTCCTGTCGTCCTGACAGATCACCAAACGGATGGCACAGGTGCACAGTTGCATCTGCTGCCATGACCCTGCCCAGTGCCGATTGCACTGAGGCGGGGTCAAAGTTTGCCATTGCCGTTCGCAGCGGCGCAATCAGCGCCCTGAGTCTGTCAGGATCGCTCATTACTCAGCGGCCTCGCCGTAAGGGACGTTTTGCCGACCGTAGCGACGCACCCGCATATTGCATTGCTCTGCATGGCCAACAAAGCCTTCCAGCAGACAAAGACGTGACCCATAGGCCCCGATCTTCGCGGCCGCTTCGTCCGTGGTAATTTTCTGATAGCTGTGCGTCTTCAAGTACTTACCAACCCAAAGACCGCCCGTATAACGGCCTGCTTTTTTCGTCGGCAATGTGTGGTTGGTACCGATCACCTTGTCCCCATTAGAGACGTTCGTTCGTGGCCCAAGAAACAGCGCGCCATAGCAAGTCATGTTCTCTAGGAACCAATCATCTCGGTCTGTCATAACTTGAACGTGCTCAGAAGCGATTTCATCTGCGACTCCAAGCATCTCATCATAGGTGTCACATAGGATCACTTCGCCGTAGTCAGCCCAACTAACCCCTGCAGTCCCCGCTGTAGGGAGAATTTCGAGGATACGATCAATCTCTGAGAGGGTCCCTTCTGCCAGCGCGCGTGAATTGGTCACCAGAACTGCGGGTGAATTGTAACCATGTTCGGCCTGACCAAGGAGGTCGGTCGCACACATTTCAGCGTCAACGGTTTCATCCGCAATCACCATCGTTTCGGTTGGACCCGCAAACAGATCGATACCGACACGCCCAAACAACTGACGCTTGGCTTCTGCCACAAACGCATTCCCAGGCCCGACAAGCAGGTGAACAGGTTCAATCGTTTCAGTACCAATCGCCATTGCTCCCACGGCCTGAATGCCGCCGAGTACATAAATTTCATGCGCACCACCAAGGTGCATTGCGGCAATCACAGCTGGGTTCGGCTCGCCATTAAATGGTGGAGTGCAGGCGATAATGCGCGGTACACCCGCAACTTTGGCAGTTGCAACCGACATATGCGCTGAGGCCACCATCGGAAATTTACCCCCGGGCACATAGCAGCCGACAGATTGCACCGGAATATTTTTATGACCGAGGATCACGCCGGGCATGGTTTCCACTTCGATATCAAGCATGCTGTCGCGCTGTGCTTGCGCAAAGTTGACAACCTGTGCTTGGGCGAACTTGATGTCCTCAAGGTCGCGTGGACTGACCTTGGCGATTAGTGCATCGATTTCGTCTTGACCAAGGCGATAGCTGTCCCGATCATAGCCATCGAATTTGTTGGCCAATTCACGCACCGCAACATCGCCGCGCTGTTCGATGTCTTTGAGCGTGGCTGCGACCACGGTTGCGGTTTTGGCGTCGTCTTCAGCGCGATCGGCTTCGGGTTTTCCGTGTTTGAGGTGGGTTATTGCCATTGT
>NZ_JBDMZG010000213.1:0-22722 GCF_039769035.1 Pacificibacter sp. | reverse complement strand
TGGATCACGTCCGTCATGGCGTGATATTCGCCTTTTGGATCGCGGCCCGTGACCAGTCCAAAGTCGTTCATAAATTTCATCAGACGCGGTGTGTTTTGGGTTGTTTTTCTAACTGGAAGCAGGATGCCGGTGGCGGTCGCGATCTACCTTTTGACTATTTGGCTGCTTCTCACAAAACAGGCGGTACGCACCCGTTTGTTGATCGTTCTAGGATGCGTCTTGATTATACCTTTGCAAGGTATTTTGGCGCCGGATGTTGCAAACGGAATCTTTAGTAGGTTCGCAGCGCTCGACTTCGGCGTAATGACTGACGTGGCGGTTGAGGCTCCCGCTGGAGCGGTGGTTGGTGAAGCCCCCAGTGTAGAAGTTGTAAGCGGTGCTTCCGGAGTGCATCGAGCTTGGATATGGAAAGCAGGCTTCGACTTAATATTGCAGCAACCTTGGTTCGGTTGGGGAAGGGACATGGCTTTAACTGATCAGGTGTTGGTGGCAGTCCAAGCACCTGATGGTATTCGTACACAACCGCATTTTCATAACGAGCTTATCAACATTTCCGTGCGCTTCGGTATACCTGCAGCGGTTTTGTTAGTATTGAGTTACGCGGGTCTTTTTTGGACTGCGCGAACTCGACATCATCTCTTGGTTGTCCTCGTATTTTTGTCCCAACTTTTTGCATTGTCTTTGACGGACGTTATTTTCAGCCATAGCGTGACTCTGTCGATGTTCGTATTCACAGTTACGCTGCTTCTTTTGTACACGTCGCCAAATGCCGCTGAACAAACGGAATAACTACTTTCGCAAGCCTTCGATATCCAAGCTTAACCTACAGGATTACACGCCGAAATGGCACCAAACACACCAACGCGATTGATTTTATGTATGAAGTGGGGGGATGTCTTTTCGCCCGAATATGTAAATATTCTGTACCGTGCTTGTCGCGCGCATGTGACAGGTCCCATTCAATTTGTGTGTTTGACCGATGATGCAATTGGTCTTCTGCCTGACATTCACGCGCTTTCAATACCGGATATCGGACTATCGCAGGACCAGTGGTTCACACCCGCTGTCTGGACGCTCAGACACCGCTGCCTTGCAATGCCTGATTGCCAATCGTATTGAAGGCTTTCCTGTGAAGGTGCAAAATCAGAGTTTAGCAAGACAGGCAATCGTCCACCTGAAAAGAGAGACTGCGTGAAAGAAAATGTTATTCTTGTCGGAGCGTCGGGACGCGTGGGGTGTATGGTTGCACCCGCGATGCATGTGGTTCTGCAAGGGCGCGCGCAGGGCGATCCAACAGATGCGCAGCATTTAAACTGGGACCCTCTTTCCGGTGCGCGAGCGTTGAGAGATTGGATCCAGCGCTATGGATCTGTCAAAACAATGCTTGTCCTTGCGGGGGTCACCCCCGGAGAGGGGCGCGATCTATCTTTAAACACAGCTATTGCAGATGCGTGTTTACAGGCCGCTAAAGAGGCGGGCATTGCGCGTGTTTTGCTGGCGTCGACCTCTGCGGTCTATGGTCTCGGGGACGGGCAGCCTTTTGCTGAAACCGCGCCTTGTAATCCGGTGAATGACTATGGGCGCGCAAAACTTGTGATGGAGCAGGCGTGCGATGCGTGGCGTTCAAATACCCTTGAGATCTGTTGCCTGCGGATCGGCAATGTCGCGGGGGCGGACGCGCTGTTGCTTAACATTGCGCGCTCACAAGCGGGTGCGCCAGTTACGATTGATACATTTGAGGACGCGCGCGGGCCACTACGGTCCTACATTGGTCCTGCGAGCCTTGCATCGGTGCTTGAGACGCTCGCGCATCATCCCGCAGCGCTACCGCCTTGTTTGAACATTGCAGCGCCTGAAGCGATTGCGATGGAGGCTCTCGCAGATGCGGCAGAGCATCCTTGGACCCCGCGCGCAGGCGCGAATGAGGCGTTTCAGAAAATTCTGCTCGACTGTCGCTTGCTTTGCACGCTGCATTCGTTCACCCCGTCAGATAGCAGGCCCGCTGTCATGATCACTCAATGGAAGAGCACTTTGTCCAAATGACCTATTCCAAGCGCGTATTTGATTTTACCTGTGCGCTCATTCTAACTGTTCTGTTAAGCCCCGCCTTACTGGTGGTTAGTGTACTGATCCTGTGTCTGGATGGGCGCCCAGTGTTTTACGTCTCCGAGCGGATGCAGACACCAACAAGGGGTTTTCAGCTTCTCAAGTTTAGAACGATGAAACCTGTGTCGCAGGACGCGGGGGTCTCGGGGGGTGACAAATCGGGTCGCATCACACGCACCGGGGCATTCCTGCGCGGTAAACGCATCGATGAAATTCCCCAGCTTTGGAACGTTCTGAAAGGCGACATCAGTTTTGTCGGGCCGCGACCGCCGCTACGCCAATACGTGGAGCGCTTTCCCGAGGTCTACGGGCCTCTGCTGAGATCACGCCCCGGTGTGACTGGCCTTGCCTCGGTTTATTTCAGCAAACACGAAGAACATCTTTTGGCGAGCACTCAGGATTCTGAAGAAACTGACGCGATATATTGCCGTCAATGCATCCCCAGAAAGGCCAAGCTGGATATGATTTATCAATCAAAGCGCAGCCTGTGCTTTGATTGCCTTATCATGCTTCATACTGTGTTTAAGCGGCGACGCTAAAGCGGTACGCTGTTACAGATCGAAAATTTGATCCATATGCACCTGCGTCAGGCCAACCGGGTTGTTGGACATGCGTTGCATGTTCACTTGTTTGGAGAGGAACGCACGTTTTTTAGCGGTGTCCGCACCGATCGCAGCCATGTCGCTTTCGACGTTGATCGCTTTCAGATAGGCCTTGAGGTGGCTTGCGCTATCGCCTGCTGAGGTGATGCCCCAGATGTTCATCAAACGCTCCATAATAGCGGTGAAGTGATCCATACCGCGCGGGTCGGTCACCACATTAACGTTTGCCGTTGCGTGCATCTCGAAGATGCGTGGCAGGGTCAGCCAAACCGCATGGCCATGTGGCACGCCGTGATGGCTGGTGATGGCGTAAGACCAGGCATGAGCCGCGGTGGTTTTAGAAATGTTGATGGCTTTGCCCGCAAGATTGGCGGCTTCCATCATCCCTTGCAGCGCGTCTTCGCCAGCACCCGGTGCTAAGACGTCCTGCAGGTATTTCGTACAGAGCGACACGGCGCGGAAAGAATATTCGCGACTTTCCTCGGTAGAACCCGCCGCCCATGCGCTTTCAATGGCTTGTGCCAAAGCGTCCAGACCGTTGCAGGCCATTTGATAGGGCGAGGCCGAGGCGATCAAAGAGCCGTCCAAGATGACGCCCTCTGGCAGCAATAGTTGTGAAGCCAGAGAGTATTTGTCCAAGCCAATATAGACGACTGCGAAGTGGGTTGCTTCGCTGCCCGAGCCCGCAGTTGTTGGAACCAGCACCATCGGGATGCCCGGATCGGTCATCCCGAGCTCGCCTTTGGCAAGCTCTTTGGACTTCTCTGGTGCCGTGTAGAAAGCTTTGATAAGCTTGGCCATATCCATGACGCTGCCGCCGCCAACGCCAACGATCAAATCGACGCCAGCCTCTTTGGCGATGGCGACACCGCGCTCTGCATCTTCTATCTTAGGGTTCACATCGAAATCACTGAATTGCACGACGTTGTCGTTTTGCAGCGCCGCATCGACGATGTTTTTCGCGCCACTTGCCGCATAAGACGCTTTGCCTGTCACAAGCAAGACAGTCTTCGCATCAAACGCTGCGCGAATATCGGACAGTTGAGACAGTGATCCGATCCCAGGTAGAATTTTAGTAATGCGGGTCACAACACACCAAGAAATTTCATCATCGCAATTTTGTTCTGTGCAGGTGTTGATGTTGGCCGCCCAATATCCGCACGGTTGCCCGGGCGTACCTGTACTTCAATGAAGGTCACGCCATTTGTCGCCTTAGCCGCCGCAATAGCGTTTTGCAAAGCCTCCTTTGTGTCAACGCGTTGCGCTGAAGCATAGCCACAGGCTGTCGCGATTGTGGGAATGTCGATGTCAAAGCCAACAGTTGGCTGACCGCCAACGGAGCCGTGGACACCATTGTTGAACACCAGATGTATGAGGTTCTTGGCGTTTGACTGACCGGTGATCGCCATGGACCCCATATGCATCAAAGCTGCACCATCGCCATCAAAGCAATAGACCGGACGATCGGTTTGCGCCATGGCCAGACCAAGTGCGATCTGACTTGCATGTCCCATGCCGCCCACGGTGAGAAAATCACGGTGGTGACCAGCCTCATTGCGCGCTCGAAATTCAAACAATTCACGGCTTGGCATGCCGGTGGTGCAAATAACGGCTGCGTCGTCTTCAAGGGTTTCAGCAGCTGCCATGATCGCTTCTTCGCGACCCATTGGCAGATCAGCTTCGGCCTTGGGCGCCGCATAGCTGTCGAACGTACCCTTTTTCACAACAAGCGCGACAGGACCATTGATGTCACGAGCTTGCTGCGCGGCCGCTTTGGTTTGCGCTTCTGCTTCCGTGATGTCATCCGAGAGCACCACAACAGGCAGGTCCATATCTTCCAACATCTTAATCATTACACGCCCTTGGTGGACGTGCTGGGGTTCGTCTTTCTTGCCCGGCTCACCGCGCCAGCCCAGCATGAGCAGCATAGGTGTGCCATAAACTTCCGGGCTTGCCAGCGACAACAGCGGGTTGACCGTGTTGCCCAAGCCGGAGTTCTGCAAATAGACCAAAGGCAAAGCACCGGTGCCAATATAGTGACCAATTGCTAAACCCACGGAGGCGCCTTCATTGGCCGCAATGACGTGGTCCTCTGGTTTCAGAGATACAGTCACGCAGGCACAGAATTCTTTCAGAAGACTGTCAGGGACGCCCGTAAAGAACGTCACACCTGCATCGCCAAGAACGCGGAGATAATCGGAAGGAGCCAGCATTATTTAGTCCCTGGAATCATTTCGAGGATCTGCTTGATAGACAGACATTTCGGACGCACGTCAAAGCAACGCTCGTTCTCAAGAATGGTTGTCGCCACATCAAGCATCGCAGGATAGGCCGCGCGCAGCATGTGGTTTGCGTAGATCACGATATTTACGCCAGCTTTTGCAAACTCTGTTTCTGTGATTTTGTCGAAGGCTGATGGAACAACGATCAAAGGACGACCCAAGCCGAACTCTTGATAGAGCTTACAGAAATCCATGATCTCCTGACCGTCCTCAAGACGCGAGTGAATCATGATGCCATCAGCGCCTGCGGCAAGGTAGGCTTTGCAACGCTCAACCGCGTCGTCCATGCCTTTATCAAGGATGAGGCTTTCGCAACGCGCAAAGACCATGAAGTCCTCGGACACTTGTGCGTTCTTACCAGTTTGGATCTTCGCGCAGAAATCTTCGATGGTGTCCTGCGTCTGTGCAACATCCGTGCCAAACAAAGAGTTCTTCTTAAGGCCTGTCTTATCCTCGATCACAATCGCGGAGACGCCCAAACGCTCAAGTGTACGCACTGTGAAGGCGAAGTGCTCAGGCTTGCCGCCTGTGTCACCGTCATAAATCATAGGCTTGGTTGTGACTTCGAAGATGGAGCTGATTGTATTGGCGCGATCAGAGGTATCAACCGCTTCAATGTCGGGCTTACCCTTGTTGGTACTGTCGGTCAGCGAGCTGGACCAAACCGCATCGAAAGAGCGTTTCGAGCCGTTCACATCAACTTCAAGGTTTTCCGCAATCAGGCTGGAAATACCACTGTGCGTTTCAAGAACGCGCACGATGTCTTTGGAGTGCACAAGACGCTTGAACTGTGCGCGACGGCGGTCCGCGGTGGTGCCTTGTGCTTTGACAGCTTTGTTAAGTTTGGTTGAAGAAATGTCTGGTGTGTAGGGAACATCAACCAGTTTACCGCCCCATTGTGCTAGTGTTGCGACCACTTGATCGCGCACTTTGGATTGAACACCGGTTTTCCAATCATCTCCGTGTACGACAATGTCTGGCTTGAGGGCTTCAAGGTTTGGACGGTAGTCTAGCGTTTCTTGTGGAATAACTTTGACAACGCCCTTAAGCGCGGAGACCACAGCTTCACGCTCTTCATACGTGAGGTATGGCAAGCGCTTGTAAGACGCGATCGCCTTATCTGTGAGCAAGCCAATGGTGACGTCACCGTGTTTTGCGGCTTCATTGATGATGTTGATATGTCCGTGGTGAATCATATCTGCGCTCATGCCGACGTATACAATTGCCATTTTCTTGAATCCTCTGCTTAAATCTTTCTTCCCGCGCATGCACGAAAGTACACACAGGGATAATTGAGCGTCAGATATGCGCTTTCACTTAGATATTCTAGTGCAAATGCGAAATTTCTTGCCAGACAAGCCTTGAGACGAACTTTGCCGTCACCAAGATTGTTTGTGGGTCAATGGGGTATTGCCAATTTGTTGATGTCCGACGTCAGCGCCTATGGGTCCAAATAGGTTGATTTGCTAAGAGAGGGTTTGTTGCTCATCGTAACCACTGAGGAGTGGCCGATGAAGAAAACAATGAAGAGCTGTGGCAAGAAAATTCCACTTTTGAAAACCATTAATTTTAGGGGGATTACCCCGTGGCTTGGTATTTATGGTGATGGATGCTCGGGTTGTGATGCAGTTGGCGCAATTTCACTCAGGCGTTTCTCGATGAACCCGCTTCTTACAACTAAGAGTAGCAGTGCCGCTTCTTTTAAAACCAGAGCGAGGCACGCGAGCATCCATATCGTGACAATGAGAACAGAAGATCCAACAACTATCTGGAGCACAAGAAGGACCGAGATACCGGCCAAATAAGACACATGACGAAACAGATGCAGAGCGACCCAGAAGATGCCTGTTGAACGGTCTGGATGACCAACGGATCGGATCGCACGTTTGATGAAAGTGGCTTTGGTATTCAGCGTTTGCTCTTGCGATGTTTGATAATTTGCAACGTTATATTGCTCTACATCCCCTTTGCGCAGCAATGCATCAACAACGGTCAACACAATGCGACTGACGGGGTTGAATGTCGCAAAACTTGCAAGCCAGGAAAGGATGATCATCCATTGGCTGCCCCCAGGATGTAGGGCGGCAACATAAGTACCGACAGATAAGAAAATCGCAGGCATGGTGATCGCATGGGCAAATTTGTCGAGAAAAATGCCTTGGATGCTTTCAGTATTTGTAGCTCGCGCGATTTCGCCATCCACGCAATCGAGAACGTAAGCAAAATGCAAAAGTAAGACACCGATTGCCAGACCGAGAGTGTTTTGCATCGCGTAGATTGCATAGCATCCCAATAGGCCAACTATGATCTGCAGATAGGTTATAGAATTAGGCGTTATTCCCGTCTTCAAAAGCACCCAGCTTAGGCGCAGAGAGGCCGGGCGGTAAAGTCGGCTAAGATATGGATCTACTTTGAGTTTATGCTCGGGGAAGGCAATTTTAGAAAACGCGTCAAACCCGTCGAAATCACTTTGATTTTTCATGCTGTTCAATCATCTCATCAATAGGTCCATCGGCAATAATTTTACCACTTTCAAAAATCAACCCGCGGGAGCAATACTCTGTGAGATAGGCCGCCGAATGCGACGCTAGCAACAACGTACCTGACCCACTCAAAAGGCGCTGCGTGCGCATCATGGATTTCACGCGAAAATTTTTATCACCGACACCGATAATCTCATCCATCAGTAAGATGTCAGCGGATTGGGCTGTCGCAACAGCGAAAGCAATTCGCAATTGCATACCCGAAGAATATGTTCTGATTGGTCGATCCAACGCATCGCCAAGCTCGGTAAACTCGACAATATCGTCAAGTAAATGTTTTGATTGGCTGCGGGGAATACCACGTGCTGCCATCAACAACGGAATATTTTCATACCCCGATGCTTCTTTGTCCAAACCAACCTTGACATCGAACAAGCTGGTTATGCACCCGTTAATCTCCAACTTTCCGGATGTTGGAGCATAGACGCCAGCCAAAACTTTAAGAAACGTAGATTTCCCTGCGCCGTTTATGCCCAAAAGCCCGACACGTTCGCCATCCCGAATTTCTACTGAAATACCGTCGAGCGCGCGAAATTCATTCGTTGATGCACTGTTCTTTCGTCCGGGTTTGGAAAAGAGCCGTTTCTTCGAGATAACCGGAAAGGACACTTTAAGCTGATCTGTTTTTATCTTGAGCGCCATGATTACAACCAGAATGCCAAGCGATGTTTCGTACGCGACAACAATAGCAAGGCGCCGAGCGTGCACAGGGTGAGCACACTACCCGCCACAACCCAATCAACTGGGTTGATGGGAAAGCCGAGAATTGGGTCTCGTACGATGCGTAAGAAGTACCCGAATGGATTTAACATTGTGATCAAATTTCCAGTTGGGCCAAGATCACGTTCAATCCAGATAATGGGTGTTGCGAAAAACGCGAGGCGGATGAGCGACTTAAGTATGGGTTCTAGGTCCCGGTATCGAAGGGCGGTTATGCCAATAATCATAGCAACGGACAGGGCTGTCAAAAATGTAACCCCAAAGCCGGCTAGGGCAACAAAAAAGCCCGTCACATCGGGCCAGGTTCCCCAAAAAATAAATATTGGGATAAGAATGATGCTGTTGTGGGCGAGGGTCAAAATTTGACTGTAAACCAACCAGAGAACAAAAGTCGTTGCAGGCCAATCGCGTTGCAACAAGAATGAGCGGTTCTTAGTAAAAACCGTGCCCGATCTAGTGATAACCCCTGAAATAAACAGCCATAGGATATAGCCGACAGCCAGATAGGTCATGTAGAAGTCACCTTCGATATTGAAAAGGCTCTTGTAGAGGTTTCCAATCGCGAAAACAAAAATGGCAACAGACAGTGTAATCCATAACTGCCCGAGCTTAGAACGTCGGTACTTCTTCTTGATTTCATTGGCCCCAAACGTGACCCAGAAATCGTAGTTTTTGAAGCCTTGGATGACATCTTTTATTGCGATGGGCATGCTCATATCTTGGCGCTACTCCGTAAGCGTTGCATCTGTCCCTCAAGTTGTCCCAACACATGTAAGGATCTCGCGGTTGGGTGTGTCATATTCTGCCCAGTTGCTTTGGGCAAGGGCGTCAAATGTGAAGGTGCTACTTAATGTAAGAATATACTGAAAATCTCGCATTTCAGTTTTGTTTAGCGAGGCGTTTTATAGCCTTCTCCCAAAATGTACTTCGCGCCGCAGAAGATACTCCGCTCCTAGAAAGTTGTGCGCTCCTGTGAGCGAGGGCATGTCGCGATGGTAATTGTAATCTGTCGCGGGGGTCTGCCAGTCACCATAGGTTTCCTTGAGATATAGATCGGGCGGGGTAGGGCCCAGAACCTCAAGGCCATAGACTGGGTAGCGCGCAAGTTCGAAAACAGTGTTTTCCCACAAAAGCGAAGATGTGCCGTGGCACAGTTTATCACCTGCCTGAAAATGCAGAAAGATATCTACATTGATCCCGCCCTTGTGGATCAAACGCACGAAAGCAGGGCGATTTAGTGGCTGGTCTTTGCCCCAGAGATCGCACTGATGTTCAATGCGTGACATATGAAACGCGGGGCTGGTGTTCAAGACATTTAAAAGCTGATCCAATGCGACATCGTCGCCCATCAAGCCAATGTCGATATCAAGGTCGTTCTTGATGAAACCACCCTCACGGTAAACGCCAAGAAATGTGCCTGCGATTGCGAACCAGGGCAAGTCATGGGCGGAGAAGAGTGCATGCAAATCATTCAACGCAGCTAAAGCGTTTTCCAAGTCCATGCCTTTGGGCACTTTGGGTTTCGCCGATTGCGCATTTTTGGGTCCTTCAGGGCGGTGCGGTCTTAATTCGTCCTTGCGTATACGCTTTGCCAGCTGATCATACTGCGCCTGAAACGCATTTTTGGTCGCAGTGCTGTCACCTGCGTCTTGCGCAGACTCAGCTGCGTTTTGCGCGAGGGTTGCCAGACTGCGCAAACGATCGAGTTCGACGGCAAGTGGCGCGTTCTTACGCGCACAAAGCCGCGTCAGGCGCCGCTCCAAAAACTGTAAATGCGCGCGATCCAAACCTTGGCAAAACTCGAACATTGGATCTTCTGGCATTGGTAAAGATAGCCAGCCACGTTTACCCATCCAGGACAGTCTCCGCATTTCGGATTTCAAATCATCGCCCCGAAGAATGCCGTGAAACAACACAACGCTCGAGCGCCAGTCCAGCGAAATCGCAAGCCCCGTAAGGCCTGCGCACGTGGCCAAAAGCGCGCGTACCGGCAGTGGGTAACGGGTGTTGAAGATGCGATGCAACCATCCCATCTTGGCAAGTTTCAAGCTCATTTCGATCGCGATGCGGTAAGTTGGTTCGACAGTCGCGCGAGAAGAAAGCTGAAGGTCGATATTTGTGCGCGCTCCGAAATGCTCAGCCCTTCGCGCGATTTTCCGATATTGTTGATCGAGATAGAGGGATCGAAGTGCTGATAGGCCTGCGCTTCGTCATACTCACCAAGAATAGTGGTGCAGATGTCTTTGACGATCTCGCGATCTGTCACCAATTCTTCGAAAAACACAGTGTCCATCTTCAGATCTGCATAGGTGCTGGGACGTGTTTGGGTCGCCGCCCGAGCCCCTCTGTAGAAATTACGTAATTTTACCGCTTTTCGTACAAGGAATTTCACAGGCGCATCCGAAAAGAATTGATTTTCGCGTTTTTGATCCAAGTACTGATCCGAGAAGTTCCGATCGACCCCGACAAAGTGACAGTTGCCCTTCACCTTGCCTAAGAGCTCGACGTTCTGCGTATTCACTGAGTTGTTGAAAAGCACGCAAATATCTTCTTCCAGGAAGAGGCTATTGTAGATCCGATGCTCGAAACTGCTCGCGGCTGCGTCACAAGCTAGTTCGCTTTTCTTATCCAGACCGCACGCCAATTCGTACACAAATGCAGTCAGCAATTGATAGTATCGTTCGATGCCTAACTCGATGATAAGATTCTCGTTGCAGTTCAAGGTCTTATATTCAAAATAGTCCTGATGCGGGCCAAGGATAACGTAAAGCCGAAGAAATTTTTTAAGAGCCATTTTGCGGTGTTGGGGGGCTTTGCGTGCCATGCCAAAAAGATCAAGCAGACCTCCTGGTCCTTGATGGATCATCGGCTCAACATCTGCATCCTCGTTTAAGAACGGTGCGGCGCGTGCCCCGAACATCGGGCGCACCTGGGAAAAGCCGCGAAAGATATCATAAATCACGCCAGATCCAGACCAACCGTATCCGCCAATAAAGACCTTCTTCGGGCCGGTTTTTTCGCCGAGTGCTTCAAATTCTTTGGCGGTTTCCTTCGCAAAGGGCTTCAGCAGGTCCTGCGTTTTGGCGTACTCGCCCTTTATGAGATGACGCACCCCGTGCACGATAGGGCCGATTACAGACTGCTTAAGAAAAGCCAGCTCGTCCGAGGCACGGGACTGTGTGTCGAGGTCCTCACCAAAAAAGGCGTCGATCTCTTGGCTATCAGCAAAAGGCGTCGGCGAGAGCCGCAAAGACTGCTCGAAGACATGCAAGATACGGTCTTTAATAAATCGAGGCCCGTCTGGTTGAAAATTTTCGCTGGGATCAAAGCTCAGGCGGGGGTAGAGTGCGCGGCGTATCGCACTTTGTAGCGCCCCGTAACTGTCATTGCTGATAGACTTGATGTGTGTAAGGAAGAGATCTGCATATCTCGCGTTTTCCCTTGGGCTGTCGACGAAATATAAGCCAACAAAATATGTAACAATATCGTCGTGCTGATCGTGCTCAACAAATGATTCTATCAAGGCAAGAATGCGCGCTTCAGATGTAAAATTCTCTTCATTTTGAGAAGCCCATTCCACGATGTCATCGGGATACCCATAGGTGCAAATTCTTGATACAAGCTTGCGGTGCTGACCCTGAAGTCCCTTTGCAAACCGCTTCGCTGCACTCTCAATATCTCCAAGGATCAAGAGCCCGATCCCAGATTCCATCAAGGCTTTTCGGTGCTTAAGCGGATTCAGTCGAGAAAGGGGCGAATAACACAGTTCCGCATTTGCCGCGAGGAACGCTTTGATATCGCCAGTGGAGAGCAAACTGCTTGCCGTAAACCGCAAATGAAAAGGGATTCTCATAGTGAGTGGGGCTGATCCTAGGCTTTGGTCACGATATCGACCTGTCTTTACTGACTTTGGAATGAACCGTTTAATTTGCCGCCTTCTGAAGTGTTTCAAAAACCTTAGAATGGGATTGCTCCTAATATTTGATGCCTACGCTGTGCTAGCGCAAAGTGACTTTCCTGTCCAGATGAGTGAAATATTGAATATTTGGCGTTATTTTCAGTATCTTGCCGAAGCTAGAGGCTACTCCAAATGTATGCTTTTTTGCTGAATTTTCTACGCGGACGACAAATAGGAGAAGCGTTTGAAATCGTGGCGGCTAAGCCGAATGTTCTAGACTTTGATATCCTGACGAGGTACGTGTTTGGACGCTGCATGCGAGGAGATCGTATGAGGTAAGAAAGAGACATGTTGAAAGCGGGTCGGGAGGTGCGAGCTTGGAAAAGTCTGGTGCCTAGTCGTGGCGAAATAACAGTCACTGATTAGTTACTACCCAGATGGAATTCAAATGACTTTTGGAGCGCAAATTTGAATAGCAAACCAACCTTCCCGTTGATTAGTGTTGTTATGCCAGTGCACAACACAGAGGAGCAAGTCGCAAATGCGGCCCAAAGTGTGCTTGCCCAAACTTACGAGAACCTAGAGCTAATCTGTATCGTGAACGATAGTTCGGACAGCTCCGAGGAAATCCTGCTTGAACTGTCTGCAAATGACTCGCGCCTCGTGGTGATCTCAAACGGAAAGGGCGCGGCCGGAGCAGGCCCAGCGCGGAATCAAGGTGTCGCTTTGGCAAAAGGCGAATTCATTTCATTTGTTGATGACGACGACTACGTTGAAGCCGATTTCCTGTCTCGTCTCTACAAGACATTGATCGAACACAACGTTGACATGGTCCAATGCGCCATTCGCTACATTTTTAAGACGAAGTCGAAAAACAAAAGCTATGGCAGCGGCATCATTCGAGGAGAACAAGTTTCAGTTCGGATCGACATGAGCGATGGTTTCGCCCGGCTTTATCCGATGGTTTGTGGAAAACTCTATAAGAAAGAGTTGTTTGATGACATCGAAATGAAAGCAATGACATTCGAAGACATCGAATTCACTCCTCGCTTGTTGGAACGGGTGGAATCTGCATTCATTCTTGACGAGCAACTATACAATTATAACAAAAGATACTCCACCGTGACAGGTTGGGGCGAACTCAAGAGATCGCAGATTTCAGAATATCTCGATTCTATTTTTCAAACACTTCCCCCCTATTACACAGAAAGCGCGTGCGCCATCCGCGCAAAGTATGGCTTGAAACCGCCGACCACTGTTTTCGCGAACATCAACAATTTTACGCGTGGACTAAATCGCGTGATATTTCAAAAATCTCCTGAATTTCAATCAGAATTCAAGTTAAAGTATGTAGATTTCGTGAGACGAGTAGAGGATCTCCTTTCGGAAGAGGACTGGCAATTCTTTTCAAGCAATCTTGTCGAACCGCTTGTTTTGAGAAAAGACTTCTGGATTCAAAAAAAGGCGCCTACACGTTTCTTCTTGAAACGAATAACGGCAGCGAAATCCAAACTGGCGAAAGCGTTTTCAAGCAAAATTTATGTAAGATGGTTGGAGCCTTACCTTTACTGGGTGGACTTCATTTTCCCCAAGAGCCCCAATATCTGGCTGTTTTCCAGCTGGGCGTATTACCCGCAACATACGCTTGATAACCCACGAGGCATTTTTGAGGCGGTCAAGGACGACCCTAATATCAAAAAGATCGTGGCTGTTCATGGAAAATTTGACGAGAATATCTTGATCAAAGACGGAAACAACGTTGTTTTTGTCCCTGTCGTTTCTTTTCGTTCACTTTACTATATTTTGCGAGCTGGCGTGTTCTTCACCGGCAACGCACTGTCGCCAAAGTTTGGCTACCGCAACATGATGAAACATCCGAAGCGGCGAAAGCTGGTTCAGCTGTGGCATGCGATCACGCTTAAGAAGATCGGATTGACCCTCGATCACAATCTCGAGCTTTATTGGCACGATGATGCAAATCGGTATGCGTTGATAACTTCGACATCCGACTTGGACCGCCAGACGATGATCGAGAGTTTTTCGCCCAAACGACCCGACGCTGTCGTTGTGACCGGGGTTCCGCGCCACGATTTACTGCACATGCCGGAAGAGAAACTGCCGGTTGACTACAGGGAGCAGATCGTGAATCTTCGTGCAAGGAAAGGTTCGAAGAAACTGTTCCTGTACGCTCCAACTTGGCGTGGCCCGCTTGATGATAAGTCGGAATTTACGATTCCCCAGCTTGAGAAGCTGGATGCTCTCTTTGAGTCCTACAATGCACTATTCGGCCAAAGAATACACCTCAACAACCGAAAAACTACAAAACGCGGTTTCTTTACCAATAATGTTCTGGATCTCAACAGCTTTCCAGAGACAACTCTCTTGCTGCGGGAAGTCGATGGGCTGATAACAGATTACTCGAGTATTTACTTCGACATCATGCAACGCGATAAGCCCGTTGTATTGTATCAACCTGATATTGAAAGCTACGAGTATACCCGTGGTCTGGCTTATAAATCAGGATCATTCCGTCCACACGAAGAAACCATCGACAGTTTCGAAAAGCTCTACGCAATGCTTGAAATGGCTCTCTCAGGAAACTTCGAGCCCGATCAGAAGTACAAGGATGTCAAATCCAAGTTTATGACATTCTGCGACGACAAGAACGCCCTTCGTGTGATCGCGGCCATGAGAAAGTCTAAGCCATGAGTGTGCACGTTCTGATTTATACCCATCATTGGACAGTGGGCGGTATCGAGAAAGTTATTCACAATATCACCCAAGGACTTGAGTCCCGAGGCTACACTTTCTCGATCCTAACAAATGACGTCCCGTCGCCGGAACGGCAGTTTCGACTCGGGAAAAATGCACGGGTGTATTTTCGCGATTTCAAGCCCTTCGATGTAACCAATGCTGAACGAATGAAATCCCTGATACTCCGTATCAATCCCGATATCGCCGTTGTAATGGGGTCAAATCGCTCCAACCTATGGGTTCCTCGAGCGCTCGCTGGCACGCCCGTTCCTGTCATCATGTCCGAACACAACACACAAATCCTTGTCGCAAAGAATTTTATCAACCCAGAAATCTACAGAGCCGCGCGAGCTATCGTTGACTTCAATCATGTGCTCCTGCCCAACTATATGAGTACTTTTAGCCCGCCGAGTAAGACCAGGGTAATCGGGAACCCGTTCAACTCGAATATCAATGTTGAACAAAAAATTGATCTGTCAACGCGCGAGAACACGGTCCTTTGCCTTGCCCGATACGACTACATTCAGAAGCAACCACAGGTTCTGGTCAAAGCCTTTGCCGAAATCGTATCTCGGCATCCAGATTGGAAACTTTCACTATTCGGGGGCAACTGGAAGCGCGGACAAAACAATATCCAAGCGCTAGTGAAACGCCTGAACCTTGAGGGTCAGGTTGAGGTCAACGACCATACCGACGATGTTATCGGAGAGATGCAAAAGGCGAAAATTCTCGCGTTTCCTTCCGCATACGAGGGTTTTCCCCTTGTGGCCGTAGATGCTCTGGCCAGTGGCCTTCCTGTCGTCGCATTTAGCGAATGCGAGGGCGTAAATCATCTGGTCCGGAATGGCGAGAATGGTGTGCTGGTCCACGGTGACGTCAAGGACTACAAAGCGTTTGCAAACGGATTGGAACAACTGATGTTGGACGAAGACTTCCGACTGCAACTCGCCGAAAACGCTCCGGCAAGTGTAGCTGACTACTCACATGACATCTTTTTGGACAATTGGGACAGCCTGTTCAAAGAGGCATATGCCAAAAAAGGACGTAATATCCTTGCGAACCCAAATGCCATCGAACGCCATTATCTGGAACTCCTTTTCGACTATCGCATGGAAGACATCTCGACAAAAGAGTTAAGTCTTGCACGGGAAGCCGAGCGGGCGAAAAAGTACGCGAACGCCCGGGAATGGGTTCCGCTTTTCGTTAGAAAGTTCCTGAACGTTTTCAGTCCGGGTCATGGCCTGAAACGCATCGCAAAAAAATTGCTCGGTGTAAGGTAGACTTGACCTTCGTACTTGAACATAATCACGATCCTGATTGTTTGATATGACCCTCATGCGTCTAGGAAGCCCGTATCAAAAACGTGCAAGAATCCGGCTACCATGGCCCTTCCGGCCAGCGCCACTGGTTTCGGTTATTGTGCCCGTTTACAACTGCGAGACCCTGCTGGCTCAGTGCCTCAACAGCCTTGTCGGGCAAACCTGCCGGGATATAGAAATTCTGGTCATAGATGACGGGTCGACCGATCAAAGCCTGCAGGTGATCCAATCCTACGCAGATAGAGATCCCCGTATCCGGGTGTTCCAAAAGGAAAATGGCGGACAAGGTTCTGCCCGCAATGTCGGGATCGATGCTGCCTGTGGCAAGTTTATAGGCTTTCTGGATGCCGATGATTGGGCCGTGCCCCACATGTTCGAATCGCTCGTTTCTCGCGCGCTCGAAGCCAAGGCCGATATCGTAGCTTGCGAATTCTACAATTTCTATCAGGATACTGGCCGATACGGTTTCTTCAAGTTCCGAACCGGAAACAAGCCGGTGTTCGGAAAATCTGTAAAGAAAAACCCGGACTTGTACTTCGCCGTTGGAAACTATCTCCCAAACAAGATCTTTCATCGCCGCCTGTTTCGGAACAGGCATATTCGACTGCCAGAAAACCAGATTTTTGAAGATTCCTGGATTATGCCTGACCTTCTGGCAAGAGCAAACCGTATCGAAGGGGTTCAGGAAAGGCTGTTCTTCTATCGCCGTGTGCAAAACGAAACATCGACTTCAAAGTTCGACAGCGACCGTTTTCTTGGCGTGTTCAAATCGGCCGACAAGATAGTCGAACATTTTGATCGCTACGCTCCGGGCTCAATCGCCCAACGCAGAGTTCTTTCCCAACTGTTGGCTACTCTTTTCTTTTCACGCTTTGATGTGGTGTTGCGGGGCTCGAAAAGCTGTGAGCGCAATCAAGCCGGCTCGATTGACTACATGAACCGAACCTTCGACTATCTGGAAAAGGTGGTGCCGGACTGGCAAAAGCACTACTCGGTTCCCGAAAGCAAACTGACCGAACCCAGAATGATTGCCCGCACGGGACGGGACAGTGCAATCAAGCTTGCCCGAATGGACGCAGGAGAGTTTGATACGTTTTTGGCTCAGCAGGAAACGGAGAGAATCAAACAGGCCGAAATACGTCGCCTGGCGTTGCTCGACCGGCAAACCAAATTGTACGGAGAAAAGCGCACCGAATTGATCGAGCGCATCCGGCGGGTACTTTCGGATGAAGGATTGCCGGTGTTTGTCGAGGTGACACGTGACCGACAAGCCTCTGGCAAGTATGCGTTTCAGCAAGACCCGCCGGAACTCAATCTTGGAACATTTGGACGTCTGGATGATAAGATATCCGATATCAAGCCGTCGCTTCTCTTTCTGAAATACCGGGCGTGGCGAGAATATCGCGTCAACGACAAGATCGTAATGGCAAGTTTTAAGTATGTAGCGACGAAAGAGACCTACTTTTTCGTTCATATTCACGCCTACCAATTAGTCGACAACGGCATAGCGACTTTCCGATTTTTCAGAGAACCTGGCCGAAACTACCTGCCCGAAGAACACAGTGTCTTGGAAATAGTGATCCCAACTGCATCAAGCATTTCGACCGTTGAGATGGAAGGTATCACTGTTCCTGTTCTCACCTTCGTCGCGCTCGGGGGACCCGATGGCAAAACCATCGGAGTAGACGATGATCCGGTTATCTATCTCGAAGATTTTGTCGCCAGACCCAAACCGGATTGCTTCGCTATTCACCGGGCAGAGACTCGTATTGGCCGCAAGCTAGATGCAACTAAGTGTTCGCCAAACGCATGGAGTTTGGCCCGTCGCGGACGGGCCCTCGGGCGGATCAAGTCCTTCGTCAAAAAAAACCTGAGAGGCATCCTCGGCCGCCTTTCGGGATGATGCAGGACCTCGTCTGGAATTGTGTAAAAGAAGATTGTTCTTCAAATTCCTTTCTAGGTGCGCCCTCCCCTAGAGTGTTGAGTTTTTTTGTCGGTTCTAAGTAAGCGGTGCGCCAGTCACACGGGCTTTGCGTAGTTCCAGGGCAATAGGTCGTTGATGTCAGTTTGTTTGTGCCCTGTGGCGATGGCCGTCAGTACGCCGGACAGATATCCATGCGGCTCGATGCCATTGAGTTTACAGGTCTCGATCAGGGACGCGATGACGGCCCAGTTTTGAGCGCCGGTATCATGTCCGGCGAAGAGCGCGTTTTTGCGGTTCAGAGCGATGGGGCGAATGGTGCGCTCGACAGGGTTGTTGTCGAGTTCGATGCGGCCATCGTCGAGGAACCTGCACAGGCCATCCCAGTATTTGGCGATGTATTTCAGGGCTTCACCGGTCGGCGATTTCGTTGAGACGCGGGCGCGGTGTTGTGCGAGCCAAAGCTCGAATGCATCGATGATGGGTTTTGAGCGTTCCTGCCGTGCAGCACAGCGTTGATCGGCGCTCAGGCCGCGCAGGTCTTTTTCGATGCGATAGAGCGCCTGGATTTGCACCAAGCCCTCTTGTGCGATTGGAGCCGCGCCAGACTGGGTAACGTCATGCAACTGCGACGGGCGTGCGCCCAGCAATATGCCAGTATCACATCCTGAGCCGGGCGTTTGAGCAACCGATTATAGCCTGCGTATCCGTCCACTTGCAGGGTGCCGCTGAAGCTGCTCAAGATGTTTTCCGCGTGCTGGCCTGATCGTCCGGGCGCATAAGTAAAGGCGACGCCGGGTGGGTCCTCGCCGCTCCATGGCCTGTCATCACGGGCAAGGACCCAGAAGTATCCGGTTTTGGTCTGTTAGAGGCGTCTATTCGTCTACAGCGGCATTAGAATTGGCTAACGAAGTGATTGCACACTGGAAACAGGTCTTGATCCGCAAGCATTCCACCCGCTGCCCCGACCTTCCACTCAAGGGTTTTGCAGCCATATGTAATTGGGGTGAGCTGCCAACCAAGACAAAGCGATCGCCGCAACATGCTATTGACCTAATCCTCAATGTGAAATGGACGTTGAGGGTAGAGGAGGTGTCACACTGCTCAAGTTGTGAACTACTCATCAAACCTTGAGCCAAATCAGGGCTGCGCAAAAGTGCATAGAAAAAATGTTTTAAATCAAATACTTAAAATCTAAACTTGTCATAGAGAAGTGGCGATTGTCCCATCGCCACTAAAACGGTTTGGAAACAGTCGTATTGCGGACACCGCGGCAAAACCCAAAGGACCGGAAATTTGGGCGAAAGGCGAGGGGGTAGCCCGCGCCTGACTTCTTAACTTGAGTAGGGGATGAAGTGATATTCACCGTTAGTGTCGTTTTTGACCGCGTTGGCACGGATTTCACCAGTGCCAAAGTTGATGGCGACGGAGAGGTAGTCATTGCCGGCTTGGCTTGTGGCCTGCCAGGCGCTGCCGATGCGAATGGAGCGGTTGCGCGTGGATTTGGCAGTGATCTCGAAGTCTGAGTGCTTTTCGGTCTTCTTGTGAGGGTTTTCTGAGATTGCGATGTCGACATCGAATGTCAGGGAGGCGATCCAGCCGGTGAAAGTGTTGTCGTTTGTGCGGGTGATTGAACCTTCGAGTGTCATGTCAATTTTCCTTTTGCTAAGTGACGAATTGAGCTCGTCTCATGGCGACCGTGGATCACCGTGGCGCAGCACAAGGGAACCCCCTCGCAGGGTTGATCCGCTCAGGGCGGTTTGGGGTAAGTGTGGTGAGGAAGGTTAGCAAAAAGGGAGATAGCGACACCCAATTCGTGGGCTTGCACGTAAATGTCAGCTTCGCAGGTCGGAACAAGGCATTTGCAAAGTGGTTTGATGAGAACACCTACCGACTGCTCAAGGAAACCCTCCAGACGTTTCAAGATGAGGCTAGAGGAGAGGGCAGTTAACAGCTGTTAACTGTCGAAAACGAGGACATGAGCAAACAAGGAGAATAACGCAAAAAGAAACCCTCGAAACCAGAGTTTCGAGGGCTGCAACGCCAAAGCGCTGATTGTCTTCGCACCACAATCTTAGCATCCCCCGAATCACCACACAACAAAAATGCCTTTGGGCGATCGGGTATCTGCGGCGGTTAGAAAAATATAGGGCAAGCAATGAATTCGCCCCAAGGGGCGGCTGGGCCTGCCGGGAACCGGCATGGTCTTTCTGTGCCTTTCGGCTGGCGCAATCCGTCACCATGAATAGTTTCGAGGCGTGTCGTTCGCCGCGCCGTCGACAAGCTGGTTGCGTAGGGAAATTTCAGCGAAGCCGGAGCGAACTAAATCTACAGCTGAGGCGATCCAAGCATAGAGGGCCATGCCCCCCACAGGTATCTTCGCAACCTGTTAAACTCTGGGCCAGAGAGCACGTCCATATTTTATTCCACTCTCATTATACACATCCAGAAGTAGTGTCTCCAAAGGATCGCCCACCAAAGTCCGCGCACCTAAACGGGGCATTCCTGGCAGTCAGTAGACAAAGAGCTCAGAAATGCTTATTGAAAATCAACCCGTTGGAGAGAGTGGTAAAGTTTTATGTCCATAAGATTGCCTCGTAGCATGAAGCGCACGGTTGTGCTGGCTGCAGATATGCTGCTGGTGCCAATTGCGCTTTATGTTGCCTATGCGCTGCGGTTCGGTACGGCATTTCCACTAGATCGGCTCTCCAGTTCTTGGCAGATTTTGGTGGTCATGTTTGTTGCCGCGCCGTTTGCAATTATTGTCTGCCGCCTACCGTGGATCAAGCTTTCAACCTTGGACTTTCGCGGCGCTTTGCGGATCGCGGCGGTGGGTTGCCTTCTGGGTGCGACGGCGTCGTTGTCGAGTTTGATCTTCGGTGCTGGATCGCTGCGTTCAATCCCGGTTATTTTCGCTGTAACGTTCTGCATACTTTCGTTTTTCGGCCGTGTTGGCGTTATTCTCAGCCTTCTGTGGATCGCTAAGTCGCGCAATGCGACGCCGGTGGCAATTTTCGGGGCAGGAGCCGCGGGCATTCAGCTTTCGTCTGCCCTCCGTCAAAGCCCAGAGGTTGTTCCGGTCTGTTTTGTTGACGATGACCCGTCCTATAAAGGCCTCAACATCGCAGGGTTACGGGTGCATTCGCGCGATGGTTTGAAGCGGATGGTCGCAAGCGGGCAGGTGTCTCGGGTTTTGATCGCCATCCCCTCGCTGGATCAGTCTGGCGTTGCACGCATCGTTGAAGACCTCGGTGAACTAGGAGTTGAAATTCAGGTTCTGCCGTCTTTTGTCGATCTGATTTCTGGGCGCAGCAAGGAACTTCAACTTGTTGCACCAGAGGCCTTGCTTGGGCGTGAGAAGGTGAACCTAGACCTGCCTGTTGTGGCAAAATCCTACGCCGGTCGTAGCGTGATGGTGACGGGGGCAGGGGGGTCCATTGGGTCCGAGCTTTGCAAGCAATTGTTGGAATGCAATCCGGAACGCATCGTGCTGTTTGAGCAAAGTGAATACGCGCTTTATGAAATCGAGGCCGCGCTTCGGGCGGGTGCGGCCAGCAAGAATATTGAAGTCGTCGCTCGCCTTGGGTCTGTGTGCGATCGCCGCCGCGTTGAAGCCATAATGCGCACCCAGAAGGTGGAAATCGTGCTGCACGCCGCAGCTTATAAGCACGTGCCGCTGATCGAGGAAAACGAGATTGAGGGCGCGCGAAATAATATTCTTGGCACGCGCACGCTGGCAGAGACGGCGTTGGCCGCTGGTGTTGAGCGGTTCATTCTGGTGTCCACCGACAAAGCCGTTCGCCCGACGAACATCATGGGCGCCACGAAACGCTTGGCGGAACTTGTGCTGCAAGATCTTGCGACGCGGTCTGTAAAAACGCGGTTTTCGATGGTGCGGTTCGGCAATGTGTTGGGCTCATCCGGGTCCGTGTTGCCGCTGTTTCAGAAACAAATCCGCCATGGCGGCCCCGTGACCGTCACGCATCCTGAGGTCACGCGCTTTTTCATGACGATTCCGGAAGCCTCGCGACTTGTGTTGTTAGCGGGTGCGTTTTCCGAGGGTGGTGATGTCTTCGTTTTGGATATGGGCAAACCGATGCGGATCATCGACATCGCGCGCCGCATGATTGAGATGTCGGGTGCGACCGTGCAATCGCCCAACGCCCCCAATGGGATTGAGATTAAGGTCACCGGACTGCGCCCTGGTGAAAAGCTGTACGAAGAGCTGCTGATCGACAGCGCCTCGCTCACCGAGACACCGCATGAAAAAATTCTGCGCGCGCAGGAAGAGAAACACAGTGAGATCATGACCAAGCGGATGCTGAAAGATTTTGAAACGGCTGTCGCGGATGCTGATCGGGATGAAATCCGCAGGCTCGTGCGCGAGTATGCCAGCGGCTATCACGTACCGGAGCATGAAATGCCTGCGGACGTGAAGTCCTAGCGACGTTGCCGTAGGGCAGGGACGACGCCCCAAATCCGAAAATAAAAACGGGCGCATTTTTTGATGCGCCCGAAATTTTTTCATCAAACTGTGTGTTGTTTAGAAGTGCGCGGACTTCGCGCCCGCTGGCTTC
>NZ_JBDMZG010000212.1:0-4657 GCF_039769035.1 Pacificibacter sp. | reverse complement strand
GGTGCTTTCGGCGGTCAGACGTTTGGCCGCGGCAAGTTTGCCAGCTAAATCGGGATGCGCGGTGAGCACGCCCAATTTTTCGTCCTCGGACGCCGTGCGGAATATGCGGAACAGCGCGGAATGCATGCCAATGGCGGTGTCATGGGCTGGCCCGAGTTCCAGATCAAAGGCGCGATCGGCGATCCATGGAGAGTGCTCATAAATGCTGCCGAATTTGGTCACGAATGTATCGCGGTCCATCTGACTTGGACGGGGCTTGCGTGTGTGCGGATGGGTCTTGGCCCAATGCTCTGCAATGTCTACGCGGCGCGGGGTCCAAATGTCGTCAAAGGTTTGAATGTATTCGATAAACTTCTTAAGGCCCGCCAGCTTTCCGGGGCGACCAATCAAGCGACAATGCAATCCGATGGACATCATTTTTGGCGTGTGATCTGTGCCTTCCGCATAGAGCACATCAAAGGCGTCCTTGAGGTAGGTAAAGAACTGCTCGCCCGTGATATATCCCGGCGCAGTGGCAAAGCGCATGTCGTTGGCTTCCAGCGTGTAGGGGAGGATCAACTGATCATGATCGCCGACTTCGATCCAATAAGGCAGATCATCGTCATAAGTGTCAGAAATATAGTCGCAGCCGCCTTCTTCAGCGACCAAACGCACTGTGTTTTCCGAACAGCGCCCCGTGTACCAGCCGCGGGGGCGTGCCCCTGTGACTTCGGTATGCAAGCGAATGGCCTCTGCAATGCTGGCGCGCTCTTCCTCTTCGGGCATGTCTTTGTGTTCGACCCATTTCAACCCGTGTGACGCGATTTCCCAATCGGCGTCTTGCATCGCCGCGACCTGTTCAGGTGCGCGCGCCAAGGCTGTTGCAACTCCGTAAATCGTGAGTGGAATACCCGCGCCCGTAAACAGGCGATGCACCCGCCAAAAGCCTGCACGCGCCCCGTATTCATAGATGCTTTCCATGTTCCAATGGCGTTGCCCCGGCCATTGCGCAGCGCCTGAGATATCTGACAAAAACGCCTCAGAAGCCGCATCGCCGTGCAGCACTGAGTTTTCGCCACCCTCTTCAAAGTTCAGCACAAACTGTACAGCAACACGCGCATTGTTGGGCCATTTTGGGTCCGGCGCGTTTTGGCCGTAGCCTTGCAAATTGCGGTGATAGCGATTGGATGTGGGCTGCATTGGACTCGCTTTCGAAAATTTTGACTATTTGGTAGGCTCTTCGCCTCTTTTACTATCTTTTTAAGGCATTGGTGTGCAAAAGATTGATTGCGTCAAAGCATTCTTTGCGCGAGCCTTGCCCTAAATCGCAAAAAAAATGAGCATCAAGCCTATGACAACTGGATATTTGACCACTCATGTTCTCGACACTGCGCTGGGCCTGCCGGCCGCTGGCCTTAAGGTGGAACTGTTTTCAGTGCACCCATCGGCGCAGGGCGAAAGCAAAACCAAGATTGTCGCGATGGTCACCAACCACGATGGGCGCACCGATAGCCCGATTATGCCCGCCGCTGATTTCAAATGTGGCACCTATGAATTGGTGTTTCATGCGGGCGATTATTTGCGGGCGCAGGGCACGGACCAGCCCGAACCCTTTTTCCTTGATATCATTCCAATCCGTTTTGGCATGAATGACGACACATCACACTACCATGTGCCGCTTTTGGTGTCGCCTTACGGGTTCTCAACCTACCGCGGGAGCTAAACTATGTTGTATCCGATTTTGATGGAGTGGCTCGAATTTGCGGTGCGTTGGGTGCATGTGATCACCGCGATTGCGTGGATTGGATCGTCGTTTTATTTCATAGCGCTGGACCTTGGTCTGCACCGCGATCGCAATCTGGCCTCTGGGGCGGATGGCGAGGAATGGCAGGTGCATGGCGGGGGCTTTTACCACATTCAAAAGTATCTGGTCGCGCCCGATTCCATGCCCTCTGATCTCGTTTGGTTCAAATGGGAAAGCTATTCCACGTGGCTCTCTGGCGCGGCTTTGATGATCTTGGTCTACTACCTTGGTGCTGAACTTTACCTTGTTGATCCCAATGTTTTAGAGATGCCTATCTGGGTCGGAATCCTTATTTCTATTGGCTCTTTGGCCTTTGGCTGGGTCGCCTATGACCTCATTTGTAAAAGCAAATTTGGCGACGACAACACGCGGTTGATGTTGTTGCTCTATGTGATCCTTGTGGTGATGGCTTGGGGCTATACCCAAGTGTTTTCAGGTCGCGCGGCTTTGCTGCACCTTGGCGCGTTCACTGCGACGATCATGAGCGCCAATGTGTTTGTCATCATTATGCCGAACCAGCGCATCGTGGTGAAAGACCTGCAAGTGGGCCGCACGCCCGACGCGAAATACGGCAAGATCGCCAAGCAGCGATCAACGCATAACAACTACCTCACCCTGCCTGTGATCTTCATGATGCTGTCCAATCACTACCCGCTGGCTTTTGCATCTGAGTACAATTGGCTGATCGCCGCGCTTGTGTTCTTGATGGGCGTCACCATCCGCCATTTCTTTAACACCATGCACAAACGCGGTGGCATGCTGTGGTGGACTTGGGGTCTGACGGCCTTGTTGTTCGTGGCTGTGATTTGGCTGTCGACTGTGGGCATCTATTCCCAAGACAGTGGCGATGATGACCTGTCACAACTCGGCCCCGTGGCGCAGCGCTTTGCCAGCGCTGAAGGGTTCGAAGACGTACATGATCTGGTGCTGGGCAACTGTTCCATGTGCCACGCGGTTGAACCCGCGTGGGATGGCATGGCATCGCCCCCCAAAGGCATTGTCCTAGAAACCACGCAGCAGGTGGCCAACCACGCACGTGAGATCTGGCTGCAAGCCGGCGTCACCCACGCCATGCCCCCCGCGAACCTCACATACATGGAAGACGAGAGCCGCGAAATGATCCGCAAATGGTATGAGGCTGGGTTGAAGGGGTAGGGCATCGCGTGTGGACTGGTGTTGGTGCGTGCCTGCGCCCGCTCAGCGTTAAAAATGGGCCTACGAGAACATTGTAGCGCAGCTAGCGTCGGCTTCCAAGAAATGCAGAGCTGCAAGCTTTTCCCAAGATAGTCAGAAATCTAACAGCTAGGCATATGGTACAAATAGGTTGACCTCTCACCCACAGGAGAACTTAGTGAAGATGGAGATAAATGAGGGCCAGGGAATAGAATGAAATCGACTATCGCAATTGCTGCTGTTCTGGCTACAGGTTTGCTGGGCATTATGATTTGGAAGACGCCTGAGACCATAATCGAAGATGTGCAATCCCAAGACAGTAACAGCGCTGGTGCGTTCCTTGACGTGTTTGAGCCTGAGCTTTCGTCAAACGCCCAGATTGGGAAACAGGGTTATGAGATCAAATGCGCGGCTTGCCACGGAGCGAATGCGGCGGGCCAAGATGGTTTGGCGCCACCGTTAGTTCATATCATCTATGAACCGAACCACCATGGGGACGAAGCATTCCAGCGGGCTGCTGCCATAGGTGTTCGGGCACATCACTGGCCGTTTGGCGACATGCCGCCTGTTGAAGGCGTAACACGGGGCGATGTCACCATGATCATCGCCTACATTCGAGAATTGCAACGGGCCAACGGGATCAACTGACCCTTTGCAACAATGAAGACTTTTCTACTTGCGGGCATGATTGAGGCGCAGACGCTGGTTTTGGCGCTATAAACCACATCAAAAGGCGGAGCATGTGCCCCGCCTTTTGATGTTTTATAGACTATATCCAACGCGACTTAGGCGCGGGAAAAGGTCCAGCGCGTGGTCTGTTGGTAGGTCTCATCTGGGCGCAATTCGCAGGGCGGAAACCCGTCTTGGTTGGGAGCATCGGGCCAGCGTTGGGCTTCCAAAGCGACGCCGGAAAACGCGCCATAGTGCGCACAGTTATGGCCGATGTAGGCGCTCGATGGGTTGGCGCCTGCATCATAGACTTGCAGGCCCACTTCTGTGGTCTCGATGCTCATCGATAATCCGTTTGTACCCGTCAAAGTGCAGGCCTGTTTCAGCTCACCCTCAGGGCCTGTGAGGCAGAAGTTATGATCAAGGCGCTCCCCGTCAGGCAGGCCAATAATACTGCCTGTACGTAGGTCAAAGCCGGTGCCTTCAACCGAGGCCACGCCTGTGGGAATAAGGTTTGTATCGACAGGTGTGTAGTCGTCTGCAGGCACGGTCAGCACATGCCCCGCCATAGACGCCGTGCCGTCCATATTCCAAAAGGAGTGATTGGCGATATTGATCAAGGTTGCCGCATCTGTGGTGACCGATATTTCAAGCGTCAATTGCGCAGGGGCAGCAGCCGTG
The DNA here is from genome assembly GCF_039769035.1 of Pacificibacter sp. Classification (NCBI taxonomy): domain Bacteria; kingdom Pseudomonadati; phylum Pseudomonadota; class Alphaproteobacteria; order Rhodobacterales; family Roseobacteraceae; genus Pacificibacter; species Pacificibacter sp. Next base: position 351 of record NZ_JBDMZG010000212.1, on the reverse strand, counting down.
AAGCAGGCCGTGATCACGCGATTGCCGGGGTAGCCACCGCGCCCATCGGGCAGGTTCAATTCGAGCGTAACACTGTCAGTGCTTTGATCGGTGATGGTCCAGATGTCTTGGTGAATGCCGTCTGGGCCGCCATGCAGAGATGTTTCCCCTTCGTTTGCAACGAGTTGCAAGGTCGCGCCGTCAAGCGGTGCTGTGGCGTTGCTCAGACGATTGGCCACAGGTCCCACCAGAGCGCCAAAGTACTTAAAGTCTTTATCATAGGCGCGGATATCATCGCTGCCCAATGTCAGGCTGTGCGGCACGCCCTTCAAACGGACATCTTGCAGGATCGCACCTTGGGTCAAAATCGTG
>NZ_JBDMZG010000211.1:0-5177 GCF_039769035.1 Pacificibacter sp. | reverse complement strand
GATTATGACACAGTGACTGTCAACTGGGGCCAGATGCCCTCCGCGATCATCGACGGCACGGTAGATGCGGCAGTTATCCCTGCGATGTTCCCTGGTCCACGCGTAACCCAAGCCTCTGCAGCGGGTGCTATGACAATGTACTCGATGCCAAAGGAAAAATTCGAAGATCCAGCAACGCAGAAGTTCATGAACAAACCTGGCTCCACACCATTTGTTGTACCTCTTGATGACATCAAAAAGGCAATGGGTGAGGGTTGGACTGTTGTTTCCGAAGACGACATGTTCCGCGGCAAAGCGGTTCCCGGCGGCGATCTTGTTAACAAGAGCATGGACGAAGAGCTGGCCTACCAGTTGACCAAATCGCATATCGAAAACCTCGACAACATCAAAGGGATGGCCCCATTCATGGCAACGCTGAACTTTGGTGACGTATCTGAGGAAGCAAACGGCCTATGCGGCGCGAACATCGTGAAGTTCCACCCTGGCGCTGTGCGCGCTTGGGAAGAAGCGGGCTATACATTGCCTGATTGCGCCAAGCCTTAAGTCCCTGATTGACAGATCGAAGGAGGAGGCGCGATCATGCCCTCCTTTTTCTCTTGTCCCACATACCTGCCCTTCCTAACATTCGCCAAGGTTGCGCCCGCACATGTCAGATCAAAACGCCGCCCCGGCCACTATCACAACCGAAAAACCGGCCTATGTAGAGCGCATTGTCTATATCTTGGCCTTACTCCTAGTGTTGCTTGGATTGGTAAACGTGACCCCCGCGATCCCCGGCTGGGACAGTCTTTGGAAAGACCTCACCGGCAACGAATTGTTCCGTATTCGCCGCTTCCCGACCGAATGGTTGTTCCCGATCACTTTCTTCTGGATGATGCTAATCGTTGCTTTGAAACACTCTATGTGGCGCAGCTGGGCTGACAGGCGGGTGGTTGTGAGGCGTATTGGCCTGCTCTTTGACGTGACCTTAGTTGTCGTCGCAGCTGCAATTTCACTCACATATCTCACTGAAATCGAGGCGGTTTGCTTGATCGACGTCTTCACAGGCGATCGTGAGCGGCTCGTCTTGAAAGCACTGCAAGCGGAAATCGACTTTGCTGAGCTTTACGGCCTACCTGCACCCGATTCCGCAGATGATCCGGGCTGTTTGAACACGACGGGCAGTTGGCTGATCCTGATCATGTTCGGCGCTGTCGTCGTCTTTCTAGGCTACAACATCAAGGTTTGGGGCCTTCCGTTGGTTTTGGTTTCAATCCTGATTGCGACCTACACCTTCCTCACGATCCTCAACTGGTACGTCTTTGGCGCGGAGGATCAGAACAAGTACCTAGTGACGATCCTCAGCAGCGAGGAGGTGCGAAGCCTGGGATCCAGCCTTGGCTTTTTCCAAGACGCGCTGGTCAATCAATCCGCAGGATTACTTGGGCGCTTCATCAACGTATTGCTCATCTTGGTCTTTCCCTATGTCATCCTAGGGGCGCTATTCGGCAAATGCGCAGGCGGGCAAGCCTTGATCAAATTAGCCTTCGGCGCGACCCGCAATTTGCGCGGCGGTCCTGCACATGCGGCTGTTGTTTCCTCTGCAATGTTTGGCACGATCACAGGTGGCCCTGTTGTAAACGTTCTCTCAACCGGTGTCTTGACCATCCCGATGATGCTAAAGCGCGGCTTTTCCAAAGTCTTTGCAGGCGGCGTTGAAGCGGCGGCCTCCTCTGGCGGGGCGATCATGCCGCCGATCATGGGTGTCGCGGCTTTCATCATGGCCGCGCTTACAGGGGTTCCCTACCGCGAAATCATCATCGCAGCGACGATCCCTGCGATGTTCTATTTCTTCTGCCTGTTCTTGTCCGTTGTATTTCAGGCGCGCAAACAGAATATCGAAGCCGTAGGTGAGCTCAGCGACGACATGAGACTGACCCGCGAAAATCGTTTGCATCTGATGCAAATCTTTGGCCCTGTACTTTTGGTTCTGGTCCTCTTACTTACTCCCAAAGATGCGGTTGGATGCAGCTGGTATTCAGTCCTGCTCGGCGCAGTTGTCGACCAAAGCAGCGGCACTTGCGAGATCACTTCACTTCCCTGGATCATCGAGCTATTCCAAAACGCAGCCGGTGATGCGAGTGCTGCGGGCTGGTGGGCCGTAGGTTTGCTGTTGATCCTGATGTTCATCGACAAAGAGTTTCGCGCCAAGCCGATGAAGATTTTCGACGGGTTGTCACAAGCGGGCGTGACGATTTCCACGCTCTTCTTGATGTTCATGGCCGTCACCGTGATCGACGTGTGCCTGAACTTCACTGGCCTTGCGAAATTCGTGGCCGTCGATGTGCTTGGTTTCCTCAACTCGTTTGATGTTTCAACAAACTCTGTCGGCTTCCAGCTGTTTGCGCTATTCCTAACGATGCTCTTGGCTGTACTTCTCGGCATGGGGATGCCTGCGGTGCCCGCTTACATCAACGTCGCTTTGCTAATGGGGCCAATGCTCGTTGGTCTCGGCCTCGCGACGTTCACAGCGCATATGTTCATCTTCTATTTCGCCGTTGCTTCGGCGATTACGCCACCTGTCGCGCTTGCTGCTTTTGCAGCGGCGAGTATCACCAAGGCGGATCCGATGAAGACAGGTTTCTCCGCGGTGCGTTCAGGTATTGTGATGTTCACGATCCCTTTCATTTTCGCGATCTACCCAGAGCTTTTGCTCATCGACAAAGCAGTGATCAACCCCAACGACGGCTTGTTCCTGACGGGCTATGACGGGATGATCAATTTAGGCCGGCTTGGCTTCTTGGTGCTGCGCGTAGCAGTTGCGCTTTACTTGGTGTCGAGCGCACTTGCTGCGTTTGATCGCTCCGCTCTTAGACCTTTGGAGATCTTAGTGCGACTTGCTCTCGCCGTGTTGATCCTCACGCGACCGATGGAAGTTTACGGCATTTCCTTGGCTGCCGCAGCTTTGCTTGTCGGCTGGCACACACTGCGTAATCGTGACGGTGTGCCCGCATAACAAAGGACGAAACACATGACGAATCGGCCCAGCTACATCCTTTTTATCACAGACCAGCAGCGCTATGATCACTTAGGCTGCAATGGTCATCCAGTTCTGCAAACGCCCAACATCGACGCAATGGCGTCTGAGGGTGTGAACCATGATCGCTTCTACGTGGCCTCGCCCGTATGCATGCCCAATCGCGCGAGTTTGATGACTTGCCGTATGCCGTCCAGCCACGGTACGCGCTCGCTTGGCATTCCTTTGGCTCGAGAGAACGTGACCTTTGTCGAGCTTTTGGCCGCTGCAGGGTATGACACCTGCTTGATTGGCAAAAGTCATTTGCAAAACGTCTCTGATTGGGATGTGCAGATTGAACCACCAGAGCATCGTGAGGGCTATGCGGTGCCACCTAAAGAGCTTGCCGTGGCGAAACGCTCTGACTTGGACAATGAGACGTTTCAATATGAACGGCAGGCCTATTGGGACCGAGCGGACCCAACGGTGCCACTGCCGTTTTACGGGTTTAGCGAATATGTCTCAGTATTGAGACACGGCTTCAACACTGGTGGCGATCACCTCGAATGGCTGAAGGCGAACGCGTCTGACACGCTTGGCTTGCGCGGGCGCGATCAGCAATTCGCACATGGCTACACCGTGCCGCAAGCGATCCGCACTAGGGTTCCCGAAGAGCATTATTCAACCAGCTACATCGCTGATCGTACCGCTGACTGGCTGAAGGCGCGAGAAGACAACGAGACACCATTTCTGTTGGTCGTCTCCTTCCCCGATCCGCACCACCCTTTCACACCACCCGGCAAATATTGGGACATGTACAAGCCCGAAGATATGCCTGTGCCTATCGCTTATGAGACTGACGATTGGGATCCCCCTGAGTATGTGAAATCCGCCGAGCACGCGCGTGCCAGCGATCCAACCTTGGGACAGATGGCAGGTTATTCGCTGGCCGTATCAAAGCAAGAAGCGTTGCAAGCACGCGCGCTGACCTGCGGGATGATCTCGATGATTGACGACGCGGTGGGCCAAGTGCGCAAAGCGGCAAGTGATGCGGGTGTCGCAGAGAACACCGTGCAGATATACACATCCGATCATGGCGATCACTTGGGCGACCATCGCCTCTTGTTTAAAGGTGCGGAGCAATACGACAGCCTAACGCATGTCCCGTTCATCTGGGCCGATCCAAAGGGTGCGCAATGCACGCGAAGCGATGATCTCGCCCAAACGCTCGACATTGGAACCACCATTTTGGAACACGCCAAGATCGAGCCATCTATCGGTATGCAAGGCGTTGTTTTGCCAGTCGTCGGAGGCGCGGGTCGCGATGCAGCGCATATCCAATATGAAACTCAACGTACGCAAAAAGCCTTCGGCACGCGCCCGCGTGTGCACACGATTGTTCACCAGAATTGGCGTCTTTCGATGTATCTCGGTAAATGCCCAAACGAGCTGTTTGATCTTGCCGCTGACCCCGATGAGATGAGCAACCTTTGGACAAGCGACGCGCATAAAGACGTGAAAGCAGACTTACTGGAACGTCTCGCCGAACTAGAAATAGCTGCTGTGGACCGCGTGCCTTTGCCAACGGCGCAGGCATAACACATGGGTAATTCAAGTTGGAACTGAAAACAACATTTACAACCCTCGGCACTGCGGGCGGGCCTGTGCCAAAGCTCCACCGTGCAGCCCCGTCCCATGCGATCACGCGGGGCGAGCGGGCGATCTTGATCGATTGCGGTGAAGGCGCGATGCAGCAACTCATGCGTGCAGGTATCGATTTCCGCCGCATCCACAAGATCATCCTGACACATCATCATTTCGATCATATCGGCAGCCTGTTCACATGCTTTGGCATCAATATGATGCTGCAGCGCACCCAGCCGATCACGATCTATGGCCCCGTCGGAACACGCCGGATTGTCGAAGGATTGGCAAAGGCCTGCGATGTGCCCAATGCAATTGGCTTCGGTCTCAAGGGTCAATCTTTCCCACATCCACGCGATTTTGTGCAGGTGGAGGAGATCACGCCAGGTGACTGTTTCGCAATTGATGACATCGAAATCTCATGCTGCGAAAACACGCATTACCGCTCTGAAGCGGAGTTCAGCACCGACGGCCCTATCTCGCTTTCGCTTAGATTCAACGCGCCTGATCGCTCCATTGTGTTCACGGGCGATACAGG
>NZ_JBDMZG010000010.1:0-10286 GCF_039769035.1 Pacificibacter sp. | reverse complement strand
GAATTGCTCCCCTCGCTCCCCCAGTGGCAGTCAGCCACCCGCCCCTATTCAGACGGACAGACACGGACATCCCCCTAAAGGGGTGTCCAGTTGTCCGGTGGGGTTAGGTGCCGCCAGCCCGCACTGAGCTAGTTTCCGGAAGTTAAGCAATAACCGAAGAGATCAAACCTATAGCGTGATAGCCAATCGAATGATCTCGAGGCTCCTGTTGAGGTACCTAAATGGGGAACGTTTCGTCTTACAAAAAGGCTATGGAACCGCCCTCCCCGTTTCAAGCTCGTTTCGTCTGACAGTGCCGTCGTGGTCGTTCAAAATTCTCCCGGCAATAGCGCTTCGGGCAGGTTCTGATAGCAAACTGGCCGCAGGAAACGGCGGATGGACAAGGTGCCAACCGACGTCGCACCGAAGTTGGTCGATGCAGGGTAAGGGCCGCCATGAACCATGCTGTCAGCTACCTCCACACCTGTGGGAAAGCCATTGACCAAGACCCGACCTGCCTTGCGGTCGATGATTGGCATCAGGGTTTTGGCCTGCTCTGTGTCAGCGTCGTCCATATGAATAGTGCAGGTCAGCTGACCTTGCATAGATTTGGCGATCTCGGCCATCTCGCTGGCGTCCTGAGCCTCTACAACAATGCCAAGCGGACCAAAGACCTCTTCTTGCAAGTCGTTATCTGACAGCCAGTCGTGCGCGGAAATGCGGTAGAGATAGGGTTTGGCTTCGCGTCCATCACAAGCAGTTCCCAAAAGTTCCTTTGTACTGGCTGTGCTGGCAATGCGCGCCACGCCATCGCGATAGGCCTGCGCGATGCCATTGGTCAGCATAGTTTGCGCCGCAGTTTCCCTAAGCGCGCCTTCAGCCGCGCTGACAAAAGCCTCGGCCCCAGGCAGAACAACTGCGATGCCGGGATTGGTGCAGAACTGTCCAGCGCCCATGGCCAGCGATCCTGCCCAACCCGTACCGATCCCTGCGCCACGTTCCTTGATCGCTTCGGGCAACAGAAACATCGGGTTGATGGAGCCAAGCTCGCCAAAGAACGGGATTGGCTCAGGACGTGCGGCACACAGATCAAATAACGCGCGCCCGCCGCGCAGGGACCCGGTAAATCCAACGGCGCGTATCAGAGAGTGCTGCACAAGGGCAATACCCACATCATGAGTATCCCCTTGGACAATGCTGAACACGCCTGGATGTGTGCCTGTCTTTTCAATGGCTGCGTGGATCGCTTCGGCCACGATTTCGCCCGTGCCGGGATGCGCGGGGTGCCCTTTGACCACGACAGGGCAGCCTGCCGCAAGGGCAGCCGCCGTATCGCCACCCGCAGTTGAGAAGGCCAGCGGGAAATTCGAGGCACCGAATACTGCCACCGGGCCGATAGGCCGCTGGATCATCTTCAGATCAGGACGCGGCAACGGGGCCCTGTCCGGCAAGGCCACGTCGTGACGGCGGTCCAGGTAATCGCCCTTAGCGATGTGTTCGGCAAACAGGCGCAACTGGCCGACGGTCCGCCCTCGCTCTCCCTGAAGCCGCGCCTCGGGCAAGCCGCTTTCCTGGGTTCCGATTTCGGTGATCGCCTCGCCCCGGGCTTCTATTTCGTCGGCTATAGCGTTCAAAAACGCAGCACGACTTTCAGCGGTGCTATAACCGTAAGACCAAAACGCCTCCTCTGCTGCCTCACAGGCCTGATCTACGTGATCGGGAGTGCCAACAGAAAAATTATGCGCGTCTCCATGGGCTGGATCAGACTGAAACGTCTGCCCCGTCTCGCGCCAAGTGCCTGCGATCAAGTTTTTTCCGTTAGGTTTGAAGGTCATGTTATTGTTCCATCCATTGATTGGTCAAGGTTGACCCGGGTCAAGCATTGCACTGACTAACTGCGCGCCGCGGTCTTGCGCAACAAGCATGGCGAGCCGGTCAGACAGCGCCGACACGACTGGCGCGCGCTCGGGCGCGAGGGATTTGATCAGGTCTCGCCCGTAGCACAGGTCCTTGGCCGCGTTTTCGATTGTGAATTGCGCGCTGTCGAAGTTTCCGTCCAGCGCCGGTGCCACGGCTTTTTCCAAAGTGCCGGATCTGGCAGCTCCCGACATCATCACTTCGTAGAGCGCGCGCTTGTCGACACCTAGTTTGCCAGCGCATTGGAACGCATCGGCAAGAAGGATCGTAGTGCCTTGGGTCACCAAATTGTTAAGCAATTTCGCAGCATGCCCGCGACCCGCCGGACCAAAACGGCGCACCAGCCTCGAGTAGGTGCTCACCAGTGCTTCGATGTTAGGATAGTGTTCTTCGGCGCAGCCTACGAGCGAGGCTAAAGCGCCCTCTTCCGCTTGTTTCGGCCCGCCCGTCACTGGGGCATCTGAAAAGATTGCCCCGCGTTCGGCAAGGCGCGCAGCGAGCCTCTCGGATACCTCGGGCCGGGAAGTCGTCGCTTCGATCCAGATTTGACCGCTACGCATTTGAGGGACGATCGCATCGGCCATCATTTCAACCACGTCCGCGTTTGGGAGGCATGTAATAACCACCTCAACACCTTGCAACAAGGTAACCAGGTCTTTCGCTTCGGTTGCGCCCTCTGCGAGCAAGGGGTCGACTGGAGTGCGGTTCTTGTGCACCAACAATGACGTGGGATGGCCTGCCGCTAAAATGCACCGTGCCATACCAGCGCCCATGAGGCCAGCACCGACAAATCCCACGGATTGCAGGGTCATGCCCCCGCCCCAGATTCCGCATTGTGCGCCATGCGCACCAGTAAATCAAAGGCCTGCCGTGTTGCTCCCACATTAGCGATGCCTTGACCTGCAATGTCAAAGGCCGTGCCATGGGCTGGCGTTGCGATCGGGATTGGCAAGCCGCCGGCTACGGTCACGCCGCGCTCGAAACCCATCAGCTTGATGGCGATCTGGCCCTGATCGTGATACATGGTCACAACCGCGTCGACCTCGCCGCGCTTGGCCTTGAGGAACACTGTATCCGACGGCCATGGCCCCGTGACGTTCATCTGACGGTCCTGAAAAGCCTTCACGACAGGTTCAATCACGTCGATTTCTTCACGTCCGAATTTCCCATTGTCCCCAGCATGGGGATTCAGCGCGGCCACAGCCACGTGCGGGCGGGCCTTGCCGGACTGCGCGAGGGTGGCATGGGCCAGTTCTATAGCCCGCTCGATCCCTGGCCCGTCGATGTTCGCGGCGACGTCCTTCAAACCGATATGGCTAGTGACGCGCGTCGTCATCAGATCGTCGAGCACATTGATTTCCGAGTGATACCCGGTGAACCCCAGATACCGCGCCATGTAACGATGCTCGTCTTCGGCATTGAGACCGGCTGAGGTCATGGCGGCCTTGTTGAACGGTGCGAACAACACCCCGTCCACCAGCTCAGCCAGAGCAAGATCAAGCGCCTTATCGAGACAGCGCAGCGAGGTCCTGCCTCCAGCAATGGTTACTTCGGCCACGCGAACATCGGGCGGATCGATGGTGTGCAAGTCAAGATGTGCGATGCCATTGAAGCTGTCGATTTCGTTTTCCGAAATTGTGTCAAGATCCAGCTCGAAGCCGGCTTGTTCGGCACCACGCTGCCATAAGTGCGCGTCACCCACCAGAAGGATATCGGCGGCCTTGCGCACGTCGTCATCAACTAACAACTTAGCAATCAATTCGGGCCCGATCCCGGAAGGATCCCCAGGTATAATCGCGAGCTTTGGATGCATCACTCGGTCTCCTTTTGTGCTTTGCTCTCAGCCATCGCCGCTTCAATGTTGATTTCTGCAGTTCGCAAATGCTGCTTAAGCGCGCGCCGAGCCGCTTTTGCATCGCGTGCTTTTAAGGCCTTGACGATTTCCAGATGCTCACGACGTGTGCATTCGCTGCTGGCAACCCGTTGCGATGACAGAAAGCGGACCCGCCAAAGGCGCGCATTGTAGGTGGCGTGAGACTCTAAAAGTGCGCGGTTCCCTGACGCTTCGACGATGCTGTCATGAAACGCCATGTCGCTGCGAAACGCTTCCAAAGGACCGTCGGCGTCACGTGATTCCTTGATCGAGTCGTTCAGCCGTTCAATTTCGGCCAATTGCTTATCCGTAGCGTTTTCGCATGCCAACTCCCCCGCCAGTGCTTCCAGTGCGCCTTGAACGCGCAACCAATCATTGATTTCAACAAGGGTCGGGTCAGCCACCACGGGCCTGCGGTTCGGACCGTAGTCGATCAATCCCTCGCTTTCGAGAATGCGAAGCGCCTCTTTCAACGGTGTTCGAGATATCCCAAAGGCCTCGGCCAGATCGCGTTCGCGCACGGGCATGCTAGGGCCGAGTTTCCCTAGAAGAATAAATTCGCGCAAGTTGTCCGCCGCCTCGGCAGCAAGCGATTTGCGGGGCTTCAACTCCGCAAAGCTGCGCAACTCATTTGTCCAAGCGGTGTCGCTCATGTCATTTCCCCCACCGCAGGGCCAAGGGATCAAGTGGCTTCAACAGTTCTATCAACCGTGTTCGGATCGCTGGATGGAGCGCCGGTATCGGGTGGCGGCAGAATTCTGATTTGATTACACCACCTTCAACCATCGCGGCTTTGCAAGATTGCCACCCGCATTGCCGGTTCTCATGATTGATCGCCATGGCGACCCGACCATAAGCTTCGGTTGCTCCCGCGACGTCGCCAGCATGGTGTTTGGTGATCACCGGCTTGATCTGGTCTACGATCATGCCGCTGGTCATCGAGCCGGTGGCGCCAGCATCCAAATCGGCCAGTAGCGTTATTGCCTCTTCGCCATCGAATGGGGCCTCGATTGCATCGCCACCAGCCTCAATCAGCATGCGGATCTTGTTTGCCGCGCGAGGGCATTCGATCTTGAACAGTTTGACCATCTCAATCTCTTGCGCCATCCGAACCAGAAGCGGGACAGGAAGGTCAACCCCTGACAAAGGCGCGTCCTGCACCATGATTGGAATACCCACTTTGCCCACGGCTGAGAATTGTTCAAAGCTTTGCTCCGGCGTGCCTTTCAGCAGCGCACCATGGTAGGGTGGCATCATCATAACAATGTCCGCGCCAAGATCCTTGGCAAACCGCGCGCGCTCCACTGCGATCTGCGTGGCATAATGGCTGATGGTTATAATCACCGGAACGCGGCCCGCGATGTGCTCGACACTCAAACGCGCAAGAACTTCGCGTTCAGCATCGGAAATCAAGAACTGTTCCGAGAAATTGGCCAAAACGCAAATACCATCAGCCCCCTGATCGATCAAACAATCGAGCACCCGTTTCATGCCATCAAGATCAAGCGTACCATCGTCGTTGAACGGTGTCGGCGCTACGGGCCATATGCCAGTGTAGTGGGTCATTCTAAAATCTCAAAGTGTTTCAAGTGTTTGTCGGTGATCGAGATGCCCAGGCCGGGAGTGTCGTCATCCAGTTGAAGATATCCATCCACCGCCTCGGCATCGCCTTCGAATATGTAATAGAATAGCTCGTTGCCAACCTCCACATCGAAGACCGGGAAATATTCGCTGATTGGGCAATTCGTGTTGGCCATCGTCAAGTGATAGTTGTGCATCTGACCCGCGTGCGGAATCACTGGGATCTGAGCCGCCTCGGCAATGGCGTTGATCTTTTGCGCTGCGGTGATACCGCCCACGCGGTTGGTATCGTATTGCAAGACACTGACGGCTTTGCGGTTGATCAATTCTGCGCAACCGATGACGCTGAATTCATGCTCCCCACCAGAGATTGGTACGACCCCCATGGCGTTCAATTCAGCATAGCCCGCCACATCATCCGCGATCACTGGCTCTTCCAGCCAGCGCGGCTCGAACTTTTCAAGTTTGGGCAGCATCCGCTTGGTATAATCGAGGTTCCATCCCATGTAGCATTCAAGCATGAGATCTACGTCATAGCCTAACACCTCGCGTAGCGCCTCAACTCTCTTAAGGTTTTCGCGCATCCCGTTCATACCGTCCTTGGGGCCAAAGCCAAAACGGGTTTTAAAGGCCTGATAGCCGTGGCTGGCGGCTTCTTCAGCCTCGCGCTGCATCGCTTCGACGCTATCGGCGTAGAGCTTGGAATAATAGACAGGGATCTTTTCCTTGGTACGGCCGCCGAGCAGCTTGAACACCGGCTTGCCCACCAGTTTACCCATAAGGTCCCAAATCGCGATGTCGATGGCCGAAATAGCCGTCATACCGATGCCTTTGCGACCCCAAGCATGGGTGCGACGGTACATCTTTTCCCACAGATAGGCATAGTCAAACGGGTCCTCGCCGATGACCAGTGGCGCATACCAATCATCGATTGCCTTCTTAACGACCGTAGGGGCCAGCGCAGCGTTGCCGATTCCAATGGTGCCATCCTCTGTCTCGACCTCGCAGGTCAGCCATTGATGGAACCGGAAAGAGGCCATGGCATCGCCCTTAATCCAAAGCGCGTCCGACGCATTGGTACAGAAATTGCCCTGTGGTGGTACGGTTGGGCCGGTCCAGTTCCAGACTCGTGTGCGGACAGATTTAATTTTGCTCATGATTATTCTCCGGTAAATTTCAACGGGTCGCGCTTAGTGAACAGTCGCCAAAAATACGGCCCGAATAATGCAAGGATCGTCAGCACAAAGAATAGCAATGACAACGGGCGGGTGAACATAAGCCACCATTGATCATCCAGCATAATCAGTGACTGACCCAGACGTTTTTCTAGCATTCCACCAAGGATTAGGCCAATGGCCAGTGGTACGACCGAATAGCCAAAGCGGCGCATGAAATATCCAATTACGCCCGAGACCAGCGCGATGTAGACGTCGAGCATGGACTGATCCAGGGCATAGGCCCCAACAATCGAAAAGGTAAAGACTATGGGCCAAAGGATCTGTACCGGGACAAAGGTTACACGCGCAAAGATCTTGGCTCCAAACAAGCCCACGAAGATAAATGTCACATTGACCAGCAGCATCGCCCAGAAGATCGCATAGGCGAATTCGGCCTGCTCGGTGAACATGGTGGGGCCGGGCTGCAAGCCGTGCACCATAAGGCCCGCCAAAATGACCGCCGCCGTGGGGCTTCCGGGAATGCCAAGCGCAAGGGTCGGGACCATGGCCCCTCCAGTTGCCGAATTGTTGGCTGCCTCAGATCCGGCGATGCCTTCAATGGCACCTTTGCCAAATTCTTCGGGCGTCTTGGACCAGCGCCTTGCCTCATTATAACCAATCATTGAAGCAACAGTCGCGCCTTCGGCAGGCAAGATCCCGATGAACGTACCAATGCCGGAGCTGCGTAAAATGGTCTTCCAGACTTTGCGGTAGTCTTCGCGCGACGGCAGCTTGATAGCCTTCATATGAATGAGTTTGCGTTCAGCTTGCAGCCGTTCGGCTTGAACCAGCAGCTCGGAAATACCGAAAATTCCGATCATCACTGGCACAAAACCGATGCCTTCGGATAATTCGTTGAACCCGAAGGTGAACCGCTCGACTGTGGTCAACAAGTCCTTGCCCACAGTGGCCAGCAGGATGCCAAGTGCCCCGGCGATGATATTCTTCATGGGCGTTCCATCGCCAATGGTCGCCAGCATTGAGATGCCAAAGACAGTCAGCGCGAAATACTCAGGCGGCGCAAAGTTGTAGGCCATCCGGGCCAAGAGCGGCGCGGCCATCATCAAGCAGACGATCGAAATGATCCCGCCGATGGTGGAAGATACTGTTGCCATGCCGAGCGCGCGGCCAGCCTCGCCCCGTTGTGCCATGGGAAAGCCGTCAAGGCACGTCGTAGCGCTGGCCGATGTGCCGGGCGTGTTGATCAGAATGGCTGTAATCGCGCCCGCAAAGGTGGCTGCGCAGTAGATTGTGGTCAGGATCGCGATGGCCGGGATCGGTTCCATCGTAATTGTGAAGGGCAATAAGAGCGCTGCACCCGTGGTCGCGTTAAGCCCCGGCAATGCGCCGATAATCACCCCCCCCAGCGTGGCTGCAAACAGCAGCACAAGCAGTTGTGGATCCAAGAGCGCGTAAAGTCCTGCAAAAAGAGGTTCCATCATCGTTACCCGTACCAAAGGTTGGTGAGCAGTCCGCGTGGAAAGCGGATCCGGAACACCATGTCGAAAAGAAAGAAAACCAGCGCCGGACTGACAATGGCCACAAGACCCAACCTCCAAAGGCGGCGTTCGCCCCACACCCATGCAAGCGCGCCAGCAAAGACGCCAAGCCCTAGGAACAGATCGATGTGCGACAGTAACGCAAAAACAGCGAAAAGGCCCAGACTAGTCCAAACGTTGATCCCTACAGGATCCTGTTCGACCGGTTTTTCAAAAATCATCACCAATACTGACAGCGCCATAATCAACAGCAGTACCATCTGAGGGAAATCTTCGGGCTGCATGCCGCGCAAAAAAATCGGAGGCACCCGGTCGAATTGCGTGCTGAGCCAATAGGCCAACAGACAAAAGGCAATCGTACAGCAAGGTACTGCGTAACGCGTCATTGAATCATTCCTCGGGAAGTGGGTGAGAAGGTAGGTCCGCCCCGGACAGGGCGGACCACGTAATCAATTAGCTTATTCAATGAAACCCAACTCGCGCAAAGCTGAGTCCATATCCGCCTGCATCGAAGTTAGTTGATTGCCCCAGACGTCAGACCCGGCAACCGATGTTGAGTCCAGACCTACAGAAGTTAGGAAGCCTTGATATACAGTGTGGCCCATCGCCTTCATCAATGCTTCTTCAATCTTGGCTGCCACATCATCCGGCGTGGCCGCGTGTACGACAAAACCCCGAACAGTCGAGAAGTTCGCGTCAATGCCCAGTTCTTGAGCGGTTGAGACATCCGGCAGTCCACTCATCCGCTCGGGTGCAAGAACGACAATCGGGCAAATGTCGCCCGCCTCGATCTGCGAACCTGCTTCAGCGAGGTTCAGAACTGCAACATCGACAGCGCCTGCCACAAGCTGCGTTGCCAATTCGCCGCCACCCTCAAAAGGGACAATCTTGGGCGTCGCCAATTCACCCTTACGGGCGAACATGAAGGCTGACACATCGTCGATGCCGCCCAGGTGGGTGGTGCCATACGTCAGCGCCTCATCTTTCTGAGCATCAACAAAGGCTTGGGCAGAGTCGAACACGCCGCAGCGAGTCATTAGTATCTGCGGGTCATCGGTACCGCGCGCAATCGGGCGCACATCTTCCAGCTTCATATCCGTCTTGCCAAGCGCCACAGTAGCTGAGTGACCGATCGTAAAAGTCAGAATGCTGTGGCCATCGGCTTCCTGGGACAGGTAGTAATCCATTGCCGAGGCTCCGCCGCCGCCCCGCTTGTTGACAACGACCATATCGGCGCCAAGCTCACGGCGCGCACGGATCATCATCATCCGCGTGGTCACATCCGTCCCACCGCCATTACCCGCATGAGTGATGACTTCGATTGTCTTGGTTGGAAATTCTTGCGCGACGACTTCGCCGCCGATGATTGCGGTCGCAGCCGCGATTACTAGTAGTTTTTTCATAGTGTTCTCCCTGCTGACTGGCGCGAATCGCGCTCATTAGAGCTTATATTTCAAATTATAATATTTTGGAATACCAAAATATTATAAGGCAGCAGGACGCCCAAGGCAGTATTTTTGACGGATGCTGCAATGACCGCCAATGGTCGCTTACCTCAAGCGAATTTTCTGATGTCGCGAACCGCAAACACCGGCCATTTGTGGGTACTATCAGAGTATTTCAAGCTGGCTTCAGATTACTGCAGACTGCGAGAACCTATGCTGAGCAAGTTGAAGCAACTCAGCAAGAGCCGCGCTTCAATTGAGCTTGAACTTGTCTCGTGAGTAAAAGTGGCCAGACAATTGCCGTTTTAGCCCAAGAGCACACAGCCGCGGAGGCGCCTGCGCGCGTGCTTTACCCTGAAACAAATGACAAGTCGGCGATACCGCTGAATAGCGTAGCTCTACACCATTTCGTCTCGCTGAGCGTCTCGCTGAGACAAGCCGCGTAAACGTCGAAAACAGCTAACTTATTGATATTGTGGTACCCCCATACAGACTCGATCCGCGGACCTACCGACTGCTAGCAACGCGCGGTTGTCGAACTATTCATATATCCAGCACATTCAACGCCCCAGCTACGCGCGCGGGAGCGGATCTCTTAATTATTTTTAGGGGACACAATTAGGGACAGAAATTAAGATAAAATTTTTAATTTAATATTATCAAATATTTACAAGCATGGGGTGGCGGAGGCTCAGGGATTCGAACCCTGGGTACGCTCTCACGTACGTCGGTTTTCAAAACCGGTGCATTCGACCACTCTGCCAAACCTCCGCGT
>NZ_JBDMZG010000210.1:0-7508 GCF_039769035.1 Pacificibacter sp. | reverse complement strand
GTCAAATGCGGTTTCTTCGCTAGATGCATTCGCGGCGGGTGCGATGTCTCGATCGATGGCAGTTTGCACCCGCAGGTGCGTGCTGATTTTGGGTTTTGGAGCTTCTGGAATGACTGGCAGGGGCGGCAAAGGCTGCGATGTTTGAACCGTTTCCAACTGGGCACGTGCCTCGACGGCTTTGTCTTTTTCAGGCAGATCGGCCTCAAGCAACCCTTGTGTTGCGGCGCGGCTGATCTGATCGATCAGAACTTGCTCCATCTTCAAGACGCGAGCGTTTGGAACGTTGAGCGTTTGAAGGGGGGAGGTCTTTTGGTCCATCTGTGCACCAAGGTCCAATTCGACGGGTTCTTCGACTGCGAATGAAGGCGCAACGGACTTCTCTGGAGTGGCGTTCAACGCAAAAGGATCAATGACGGGTGACCGAAAAAAAGGTTTGGCGTCTTTCAATCTAAAAGGATCGCCAAAAGCGATTGCATCCGCCGTGCGCGCACTGGCGACGACTTGTTCCGGTGCCGTTTTATTTGGCTGTTCGAACTGTGAATTGAGCGGTGGCGGGCCGTCTTTGATGTCAATGACAACGCGCCCTTTTCGCAGTTCAAAAGCATCTGCATGAAACCCTTTGCGCGTGAAAATTTTCAATGCGTTTTTTGCGGAGTTTTCAACGCGTGAAATACGTGTTTTGGGGATGAATTTGAACACTTGGTCGACGTCATATTCAAACTCGCCAAGCTTTGCCTCAAGGGTATAGCCGCCGTCGAATGCTGTCACTGTCCAATCCTGCGCGTCTGGGAATTGCACAACAAGACGTGAAAAGTCTGCGTGCTCTCCGGATCTTACAGCGAGCACATCTGCAAGAAGCACATTGGGAAGAAATGTGGCCATGAATATGAAAAACGATCGAATCATGCGACGTCCGATTTCACACCTTTGAGTGCGTCTTCTAGGTCAGAGAAGCTTGGGCGGTAGTGACCGGGGGTATTTTGCCGACCGACCTCGATACATATATTTGTCGCGTGGTTGTGCAGGTTTGCGACGAGGACTTCGCGGATGAGTTGGTAAAAATGTGCGTCTTCTTCAATGACAGACTTCATTTTTGCGGCGAATGGGCCTGCAAAACCATAGGCCAAAAACACGCCCAAAAAAGTCCCCACAAGAGCGCCCCCAATCATTTTGCCCAAAATTTCGGGTGGCTGATCAATCGAGGCCATTGTTTTGATAACCCCTAGAACCGCTGCAACGATCCCGAGGGCTGGCAGACCATCGCCAATGGCCGCCATCGCATGAGAGGAATGAAGGGCATGGTGGAGGTTGGCATCGGTGCGTTTTTCGAGAATTTCTTCAACTTGATGGGGATCATCGTAGTTCATTGAGGCGGAGCGAAGCGTGTCACATGTCAGCGCGACAGCCTCTTTGTCCGCAAGGATCTTTGGGTATTTGCTAAAGATGGACGAGCTTTCCGGCGCTTCGATATGTTCCTCTAGGCCGACGGGGTTTTGCCGTGCCAAACGGATAAGCTCAAACAGCAAACACAGAAGGTCTTTGTAGTCTTCTGGTTTCCATTTGGGCCCTTTGAACACCTTGCCCATGTCCTTCAGGGTGTGTTTGATGCCCGCCATATCGTTTGAAATCACAAAGGCGCCCGCCGCTGCGCCACCGATCATCATGAACTCAAACGGCAAGGCTTTTAAGATGAGACCCATCTTACCGCCTGCAGCAATGTATCCCCCGAAGACCATTGCAAAAATAATGAGTATACCGACGATGCCGATCATAGTGAGCGCCCCTGTTTAATTCGCGTTTGCACCCTGTAGAGTTGCCATGTTTAGGTTAATAATTGCCTGATTTTACTCACGCGGGACGTTTGCATTTCGACCCGCCAAAATGACGGAAATTGTATAAGCCGCTTCCGGATCCAGACCTGCAAGGACGGCGGCGGCAGCTTCGGAACGCATGCGGCTCAAGAAGCCTGCTGCAAATTCCGGCGCCATTTTTTCGAACAGTGCTGCGGCGTCTTTGGGCTTCATGTTTTCATAAACATCCGTCAATTTTGCCAAATCGTCTTGTGCTGCGGTGCTTGCCACAGACATGGTCGTCGCCAAGCGCGCCTCAGCGTTTTGCAGGGCCACAATATTCTTCTCGAATTCTGCCCGCGCCAACTCTAAGGCCTTCATTTTCTTGGCAACGACGCTTTCTTCTTCGGCGATACGAGCTTCGCGTTTTTGCAGACTTTCAAATAGGATTGCTGTTTCAGTATCGGGCACACACAAACCGGTATCCCCGTCGGGAACAGTCGATTCTTCTGTGCTGAGTTGAGAAATTTCACGGGCAATGGCCGCCCCTGTTCCGGACAACAAGCGTGCAGCGGACGACATTGCAAATACGGCCGCCAAAATCAGTAAGGCTCCGCGCCCTGGGCTGCGTCGTTTTTGGGGTTTGGGTGTCTTGCGTGTCATTCTGCGGCCTCAACCTGTGGGCGTCTGCTAAAAAACAACGCGTCAGCGCGTTCTTCGTCTTGCTCCGTCGAAGAAGCGGCGGGCGTTTCTGATGTTTCGGCCGTGTTGTCTTGTTGCGTTGGCAAGTCATGCATAGACGCCATCAACAGTTCGAGGCGCTTCGCCGCGTCTTCGGCCCGCAAGGTTAATTCTTCGAGTTTCACTGCCGATCCCGCAGCTGTCTTTTGGGCTTTGGTAAGGGTTTTCGTCATATCATCGACCTGTGCAGACAAGACGGCGATCGCGCCCCCCATGCCTTTTTCAAGGTCGGTAAAACGGCTGAGACGTCGCGCCAATACGATGCAGTAAACCGCGACACACAGTGTACCAATAATCATTAAGATGTCCGCGATGAGCGTCATATCCAACTCCTAAGTAATGACGAATTCCATGATCAGCAGGTCTTTTACGCGCCCAGAGCCCGTGACGATTTGCAGCCTCCGAAGCATCTGTGTGCGCAATCGAATCAACGCTGAGGGGCTTTCGAGTTCAGAGACATCCACGGCTCTTAAATACCCGTTCAGAACATCAACGATGCGGGGCAGAAGGGCTTCCACTTCTTTGCTGTAGGCCGAAGGGACCTCAATCTGTGCTTGAAATCTAAGGTGTCGACTGCCGCTGCCTGTGCCCACCAAATTGATGACGAGCGGCGCAATCGGCACATAGGCAACATCGGGCAAAGGCTCCATCGGTTCGTCGACATGCGCCGCTTGTTCGTCATGGGCAGGCGCGTGCGCAGGGGCGAAAAGCAGACCTGTATAGACGGCAAAAAAGCCGCCACCGCCAAGAATCAGCATTAAGCCGACACCAAGTATAAGCGGCAGCTTTGACTTCTTCTTAGGTACTTCTTCGAGCTGCTCTTCATCAGCCATGTGATCGTCCACCAATTTCTTCGATGATTCTGTTTTAACCTGAAGGTAGCTAACCGATTGTTAAGGCTGTTCGATCAATCTTTGGACAACGACGGGGGCAGAAGCCCACATATCCAAGGAGTGACGTCTTGCAGCAGATTCTAAACGTGTGGTTCGGTTTGGACCCTAGACGCCGAATTATCGTGGTCGGCGCGACCCTCTTTATGTTTGCGGCAATTATCGGTCTGTCGCGGCTTGCCACCTCGCCTAGCATGACGCTGTTGTACTCTGGGTTGGACGCGAGCACGGCGGGTGACGTTGTGAAAACGCTTGAGACCCGCGGCGTCGCTTATGATATTCGCGGCGGATCCATCTTTGTGCCAAATACGCAAAGAGACGAATTGCGGATGACGCTCGCCTCGGAAGGTCTGCCTGCGAATTCGTCCAGTGGATATGAGCTTCTTGATTCGTTGACGGGGTTTGGCACAACGTCGCAAATGTTCGATGCCGCATATTGGCGCGCAAAAGAGGGCGAATTGGCGCGTACAATTGTGTCCTCGGCTCAAATTCAAACCGCGCGTGTTCACATCGCCAATCCTTCGTCCCAACCGTTCAAACGCCAAATCGCTGCCACAGCGTCGGTGACGGTTACGGCCAATTCGGGGCGTATTTCTGGTGAGCGCGCGAAAGCCCTGAAATATCTGGTGGCGTCAGCCGTCGCTGGGCTTTCCGCAGAAGATGTTGCCGTTATCGATGGACGCAGTGGCGCGGTTATTTCGGGTGACGATCACATGTCCGGCGCCGCGCAAGGCACGGATCGCGAAAAAGAACTTAAGCAAAATATTGAACACCTTCTTGAGGCGCGCGTTGGTGTTGGTCGCGCAATTGTTGAGGTTTCTGTCGAAAATGAAACCGATCATGAAACAATCGTTGAAACCAAGTTTGACCCTGAAGGCCGCGTCGCAATCAGCTCGGAGATTGAGGAAAATACGACGTCCTCATCCGATCGTGGTGGCAACGCGGTGACGGTTGCTTCCAACTTGCCAGCAGGGGATGGCGCACAAACTGGAGAGGCCAGTTCGAACAACAGTACAACCCGGGAGCGCATTAACTATGAAGTCTCTGAAATGCGCAGAGAACTGCAACGTAGTCCTGGCGCGATCAAACGACTGACTGTGGCCGTTTTGGTTGATGGTATTCGCACGGAAAATGCTGACACGCAGGCCGCTGAGTGGCAGCCACGCACAGATTCTGAACTTGCAGCCTTGCGCGAATTGGTCGCCTCTGTCGTTGGGTTTGACGAGGCGCGCGGAGACGTCATCACTATCAAAACCATGGAATTTCAACCCGTTGTTGCGGAAGGCACTGTCGTGCAAAGCGCGCTTTTCCCAACAGCGGATCTTAATATCATGACCATTATTCAGCTCGCGTTTTTGGCTTTGGTGGCGTTGGTCTTGGGGCTGTTTGTTGTGCGTCCTATCTTTGCCACGGCGCCCGCCGCACTGCCTGCGCCAGCTTTGGGTTTGGCTGCCCCTGAGGCACCGCAAACGCTTCAGGCGGCTCAAACGAATACGGCCGCTTTGGCGCAAATCGGAACTTCCGAGCCCGCTCTCACTGGAGAAATCGAAAGTGGAGAATTCAATTTACCAACGTTGGGAGTCGCCTCTGATTTTGACGCAGAAGGGGGCGCGCGCGAGGCGTCGGCAGACCCAGTAACGCGGCTGAAAGCGCTCATTGAAGAACGCCAAGAGGAAACCGTTGAAATTCTGCGCGGCTGGATGGATCAAAAAGCGGAGGACGTTCTGTGACACAACTTTTGCAACTTGAAGACTTTGGCGCTGCAATCAGACACCACGGCATCGGTCACGATTTCGGCGCGGAGCCCGATGCCCCACCAGCACCCACACCTGCGGAAATCGAGGCCATAAAACTCACCACATATGAGCAAGGCTACAAAGCAGGATGGGATGACGCGGAGCAAAGTGTTTCGGACCAAAGCACCCACATCGGTGCGGAATTTGCGCGCAATATCCAAGACTTGGGCTTCACATTCTATGAAGCCAAGACCCACGTGATGAAGTCGCTTGAACCCTTGTTGATCGAGATCGTTTCAAAGGTCTTGCCGCGCTTGATTTCCGAAACACTCGGGCAAACGATCTTGGAAGAACTGCTGCCCTTTGCCGAAGAATTGTCAGATGCGCCGCTTCAAATCGTCGTCGCCCCCTCTGGTCGGAGCGTTATTGAAGGTTTGGTTGACGCTTCCTTAACCATTCCAATGGACATCATAGAGGAGCCCTCGCTCGCGGAAGGCCAAGTGTATCTGCGCATGGGGGCGATCGAAAAAAAGATCGATATGGACAGCGCGATCGAGCGCATAGCCAAGGCAATTGCGTCGATTTACGTTCTGAATGAAGAGGCGATACAAAATGGATGAGACACTCGACCTGAAACAAGGTTCGCAAAACCCGTTCACCAACGTGCCGATTGAAATCACCATTTCCGTTGGCCGCGCGCGCCCTTTGATCAAAGATTTACTTAGCCTGCAAAATGACAGTGTCCTGCCATTGGATCGCAAGATCGAAGACCCTGTCGAGCTCTATATTGGTGACAAGCTGATCGCGCGTGGCGAATTACAAGAATTGGACGGTGAAAATGCGGGACAGCTCGCGGTGCGGTTAACCGAGGTTTCCGATCTCCAAAGCGGGTTGTAGAGCATTGCGCATAATTCCAGCAGTCATTGTCTTCGTGGCATTAACCCTAATCTGGGCCCAACCCACGATGGCGCAAGACCTGTCGATTTCGTTCGGCGACAACGGATCGCTCGCCAATCGGTCTATCCAATTGATGCTTGTCATTACCGTGCTCAGCCTCGTTCCGGGGCTGGCTGTCATGGTGACGTGTTTTCCTTTTATTGTGACGGTTCTGTCGATTTTGCGCCAAGCCTTGGGGTTGCAACAGGCCCCGCCAAATATGCTTATCGTCAGCTTGGCTTTGTTTTTGACCTACTTTGTAATGGAACCCGTCTTTGACCAAAGTTGGAGCGCAGGCGTTCAGCCCTTGATCGACGGCACTATTGATGTCGAGACCGCGTTTCCATTGGTTATGGATCCGTTTCGCGGCTTTATGTCGAGTCGAATTGATTCTGACACTTTTGAACATCTGGCGGCCCTGCGCCCCGATATGGTTGGCTTAGAAACACCTGTTGAAGAGGCATCGCTTTCCGTTTTGGTCCCGTCTTTCTTGCTGTCCGAAATTGAACGCGCATTTCAAATCGGGTTTTTGGTCTTTTTGCCGTTTCTCATTATTGATTTGGTCGTCGCGGCGATTTTGATGTCGATGGGGATGATGATGGTGCCGCCAGCGGTCGTCTCAATGCCGTTCAAGCTTGCATTTTTTGTCGTGTCCGACGGTTGGTCACTTCTCTCCAGTGCATTGGTGCGCAGCTATTTTTGATAGGGCCTTTTCGGCTGCGCGCATGAAACCAAGTCGCTGATATTCAGACAATTTTCTGAAACTTGGTTACGTCTTGTAAACCATGCGCCGCTTATCCTGAAAGTCACTCAGGCAAGAAATGCAGCAGCTATGAAATCACCCAAATTCGAATGCGCACAGTTAGAAGCATACCCGCGCAGCGGCATGCAAATGGCTTGGTCGAAGCATGATGAACCAGCCCGAGTGATCACCAAAAACGCAGGACCAGCACAGCAAAGCAAGGGCGCAAGATGAACTTAAGTCTTGGATCTATTTTTCGGCCAACAATCTTGCTGGCGCTGGCCCTGATGGCTGTCATCGTGATGATGATTTTGCCCGTTCCAGCATGGGTTTTGGATGTTGGATTGGCCGCCAGCTTTGCGCTCGCGATTTTGATCTTTACGGTCACACTCTTCATCGAACGCCCCTTGGATTTTTCTGTTTTCCCAACAGTGCTTTTGGCCAGTTTGATGCTGCGCCTGTCTTTGAATGTCTCCTCCACAAAATTGATCATCGGCCAAGGTCACACTGGCACCAGTGCGGCGGGCAATGTCATTGAAGGTTTTGCCAGTTTCGTCATGAGTGGATCGGTTCTTTTGGGACTGGTCGTCTTCATTGTTTTGTTGATCGTTAATTTTATGGTCATCACCAAAGGCGCTGGGCGCATGGCCGAAGTCGGTGCGCGTTTCGCGCT
>NZ_JBDMZG010000209.1:0-5990 GCF_039769035.1 Pacificibacter sp. | reverse complement strand
CATGTGCATACGCCAACGACAGTTCCGTATCGTGCCAACATAGACGCGCTGAAACGTCTTGGGGTAACGGATATTTTGTCTGTTTCCGCCTGCGGGTCGTTTCGTGAAGAGATGGCGCCGGGGGATTTTGTGGTTGTCGACCAATTCATTGACCGGACATTTGCCCGCGAAAAATCATTCTTTGGCACGGGCTGTGTGGCGCATGTGTCGGTGGCGCATCCTGTGTGCGAACGCCTGTCTGGCTTGGCCTACGAGGCCGCGCGCGCAACGGGTGTGACCGTCCACAAAGGCGGAACGTATTTGGCGATGGAAGGTCCGCAGTTTTCCAGCGTCGCGGAAAGCAAAATGTACCGCGAATGGGGTTGCGATGTGATCGGCATGACCAACATGCCCGAGGCCAAACTCGCGCGCGAAGCCGAGATTTGCTATGCCTCTGTGGCGATGATCACCGACTTTGACAGCTGGCATCCCGATCACGGCGCGGTGGATATCAACGCGATCATCGCCACTTTGGGTGCCAATTCCAACAACGCCAAATCCCTTGTCGCGGCGATGCCCAAGCTTTTGACCTCAGAATATGCACTTTGCGAGCATGGCTGTGATCAGGCTTTGGAATATGCGGTGATGACCGCGCCAGACAAACGCGATCCTGCGCTTGTGGCCAAGTTGGATGCAGTGGCAGGACGTGCCCTAAATCGCTAAACTGCGGCATATGTCTTGTGCATCAAAATCAATGCCTTAGACCAAGGCTGTTCACATCTAAGGGCCCATCATGAAGACCGTAAAAGACTATATTCGCACCATCCCCGATTTCCCGCATGAAGGTATTATGTTTCGCGATGTGACCACCTTGTTCGCGGATCCGCGTGGGATGCGGTTGACAATCGATCAAATGCTCGCGCCCTATGTGGGGACGAAAATCGACAAAGTTGTGGGCCTTGAGGCACGCGGATTTATCTTGGGCGGGGCCGTAGCGCATCAATTGTCTGTGGGGTTCGTGCCCGTACGCAAAGCGGGCAAATTGCCAGGCGCTGTGATTTCGCAGGACTACCAGTTGGAGTACGGCGAGGCCACAGTCGAGCTGCATGACGATGCCATTGAAGCGGGCGAGAAAATCTTGGTGGTCGACGATCTATTGGCCACTGGCGGCACGGCTGAAGCTGGAATCAAATTGATCGAACGTCTGGGCGGCGAAATTGTCAGCTGCGCGTTTATTGTTGATTTGCCTGAACTTGGTGGCCGCAAGCGTCTGCAAGACCTCGGGTATGATGTCCACACGCTTTGTGATTTTGACGGTCTTTGATCTAAACGCCGCTTGGGGCCCTACATTCAAAAATACAAAAGGCCGCCCCAAAAAGGCGGCCTTTTCAAATAGTTAAACAGCAAGCTGCGTTAGATCAAAAGATAAATGCGTCGGTCACATTGATCAGGTCAATGCTGCCATCTTGCGCACCATCTGCCAAGTCAAAGGCATCCAGAATAGTATCCCCACCATAGACTAGGTAGGTTTCGCCAGTGTCTAGAAGCCCGTCGGTGTCGGCTCTGATCGCGCTGATCAAAAGGTCGTCAAAGCCATCGCCATTCACATCGCCAGCCGATGAAACCGAATGGCCACTGAAATCGAAGGCATCGATGCCGTTGAATATAAATCCATTAGTGCCGTTCAATGCCGAAAGATCAACGTTTGCAGGAATGCCCGATGCCGCGCCAAATACGAGGTAGGATTCGCCTGAGCTAAAGCCGTTCGGATCCGCATCAGATGCGCCAATGAGAATGTCGTCAAACCCGTCCCCATTCACGTCACCTGCAGATGACACCGACAAGCCACTCTTATCGAAACTATCAATGCCGTTCATGGTAAACCCGTTGGTTCCATTGAGGTTGGCAAGATCGAGTTCGGCAGAGAAACCAGTGTTTGTTCCATAAACGACATAGGTTTCACCAGACGAGAAGAGCCCGTTTGGATCCGCTTCAGATGCGCCAATTAGGATGTCTGCAAACCCATCGCCATTGACATCACCTGCTGATGAAACAGACACGCCACTGAAATCAAATGCATCGATGCCGTTCACCACGAAGCCGTTTGTACCGTCAAGTGCAGACAAATCGAGCGTGGCCGCAGATGTCGTTGAACCAAAGATCACATAGGTTTCACCGACATTGATCACATCTGTGTTACTTCCATCAATTTCGTCTGCTTGGTATGCGCCAACCAACATATCATCGAGCCCGTCGCCATTGACGTCACCCGCGGATGAAACAGAGTAACCACTACGGTCTCCGGCTGTAAGACCATTCATCACAAAGCCATTTGTGCCATCTAGGGTCGACAGATCAAAGTTCGCAGCAAAGCCAGTCGCCGATCCATACACAACATATGTTGCACCAGCGAACGTGCCATTCAGGCTCGCATTCGGGGCAGAGATAATAATGTCATCGATCCCGTCACCATTTACATCACCGGCAGAGGCCACAGAGAAACCGAGGCGGTCCTCCGCGTCGACGCCGTCAATCACAAAGCCGTTTGTGCCGTTGAGCGACGACAGATCAAAACTGCCATTGACATCGACCCCAGTCGCAGAACCGAACACGACATAGGTCTGACCTGCATTCAGCCTCCCGTCTGGGTCAGCACTTGGCGCAGCGATAAGCATGTCATCAAAGCCGTCATTATTGATATCACCGGCTGACGAAACGGACACGCCGCTGGTGTCAGACATCGCAATACCGTTCATAACAAAGCCATTTGTGCCATCAAGCGATGCAAGATCTACGGTGGGCGGCAGGCCAGATGCAGAGCCATACACGAGGTAGCTCTCGCCAGCTTCGGAAACACCGGGATCCGCAAAATTGGCGCCAATCAGAATATCGTCGTACCCATCACCATTGACGTCACCGGCAGAGGCAACGGAAAATCCGCTGGTATCAGCAGCATCGATGCCGCTTAGAAGCGCGCCAAAATTGCTTGGCGGAACGGCTTCGTCAACGTCGTTCACTGTGACTTGAATGGTTTGCGTGTCCATAAGGTCCACGCCATCGTTCACTTGGATCACCACTTCGTATGTGTTGTCACCACCAACGGGCGCTTCGAAGTCGGGCGCAGCGATAAAGCTTAGATCGCCAGTGATTTGATCAATTTCAAACAACGCTGCATCCGCGCCACCCGCGATTGAGTAGGTTAGCGTTTCAGTGCCGTCGTTGTCTGGGAACTGATCAACCGCCGTCACAGTGGTCACAAACGTCGTGTTTTCGTCCATGGTCACTTCGGCAAACTCACCGCCATCAATGACAGGCGAATTGTCTGGGCCATTAATCAAATCAAGCAAGGTCTGCAGACGGGCCAAAGCCTCACTGGAAAGTTCTTCCAAAGCGAGAATAGCCGCCAATTCTGCGACGATTTCAGGCGGGGGTACATAACCCAAATTGACCGCCTCAAAGTACTGCAAAATTTGTCGCTCTTTTTCGAGCTGTGTTTCATTGTAGTTAAGCAGCGAATTTTCAAAGGGATTAGTCAGACTTAATATACTCGTCATTAGGTTGGTCCCCACCATTGCAATGCTGTTTTGGTTCACGAAAAACGACAATTCCAGTTTATCAACAAAAGGGTGAACCGCACTCATCAAGGTGCTGCGCCAATTGTCTGTAATTACTCATTTCACGCCCCAGAACGCTGGGACAAACTTGTATATCCGATGCGTTCAACCAACCAGAATCGATCATTTTCAGATCTTTCTAATGCAAAGCCATCCCGCCACACTCAATGTCGGCACGAATTCACATGGTGGTATCCACAGTATTTTAAAAAAGTGTACGTCTTTAAAATTTTATTAACAATATGCAACTATGGGTATATTGAAAAAAGTCGATTTTTTCGCAACACACAAGTTTTAAATTATATATATCAATACCTTGAGACATAGGTTATCAATGCATCACGAGGCAAACCGTTGCGTATTGGGTTACAGAACTCGCGTTTCAAGCAGCTGAATTGTCGATAGGAACCGAAAACTTAGCCCCAAACCACACATGGTTTTTCCCATGAATTCAGTGTGAAGCGACCATGCTAAATAGTTCAAATTTCAACATTTGAGCCAAAAATTCTGCTCAAAAGTATCTATGAATTTTCGCAATCCGTCGCACGCAAAACTGCGCCTGGGTTCATAATTCCTTTTGGATCAAGTGCCTGCTTAATTGCGCGCATCGCGGCAAGTTTCACAGGGTCTTGGTAGCGTTCCAGATCCTCGACCTTCAACCGCCCAACGCCGTGCTCAGCACTGACAGATCCGTCATAGGCATGCGTCAAATCATGGACGCATTTTTTGACATCGCCCCGAATATCGTCAAATTCATGACGGTCACGGCCATTTGCAGGAAAGACGTTGTAGTGCAGATTGCCGTCGCCAAGGTGACCAAAACAGTTGATCCGAACATCGCCAAGCGCTTGTAGTTTTGCGATGCCTTCTGGAATAAACTCTGGAATACGCGACAGTGGAATGGAAATATCGTGGGACGATATGGAGCCAATGTTGCGATTGCCCACAGGAATGCTTTCGCGCACCGCCCAAAACTCTTGGCGCTGCGCTTCGTTTTGTGAAATCAAACCGTCTGACACCAATCCTGCGGCATGGGCTTTCTCAAACAGGGTCAACAGCATTTCCTGCGGATCGCTCTCTCCCAACAGACCCACATCGATCAAAACAGACCAATCAGGGCGCGGGTGAAATGGCTGTCGCACATCGGGCATCGTTTCCGACAAGAAGTCCAAGCCCACGCATGACATCATTTCAAAAGCAGAGATCCCTTCGCCAATAGTGGCTTGGGCCAGCGCCAACAGATCAATCGCACCTTGCGGGCTCTCGACCACAAAGAACGCTGCAGCTTCATGGGTCGGACGTGGAAACAATCGCAAAGTCGCCGCGGTGATAATGCCGAGCGAGCCTTCAGACCCGATCATCAGGTTCTTCAGATCATAGCCGGTGTTGTCTTTGCGCAATCGCTTGAGCCCATGCCAAATCGTACCATCGGCTAAAACCACTTCGAGCCCCAAACACAGGTCGCGCGTGTTGCCATACCGCAGAACATTCAAACCGCCCGCGTTCGTGGCCAAGTTGCCGCCGATCCGGCACGATCCTTCGGAGGCCAGCGACAATGGGAACAAGCGATCAACCGCCTCAGCCGCCTGTTGGACGTCGTGCAAGATCGCGCCAGCTTCAACCACAAGTGCGTTTTCAGAGGGGTACACGCCACGCACCGCAGTCATGCGCTCCATCGAAAGCACAACCGGCGCGGGGTCGAGATAGGCCACCTGCCCCAGAACCAGCCCCGTGCCACCGCCAAGCGGCACAACGCCGACATCTGCCGCATGGCACAAACGCACGATTGTCGAAACCTCTTCAACCGTACGCGGCGTCGCCACAATGGCGCTCAGGCCCACATGCCGCCCGCGCGGATCGTCCAGCTCACCCTGTTTTTGCGCGCGAAATGTGCCCTCGGGCAACGCCGCTTGCAGCGTGTTGAGAAAATCTTCAGTTGCGGCAACGGGCATAAACGTCTCCTTCAGGCCAGCTTACGCCAAGCCAACTTGTGTGGGGCCGCGACGGTCATTGCGCAAGGATGAATACAACACGTGATTGCGCCAACGCCCATCGATTTGCAGATAGGACTGCGCCACACCTTCGTATTTGAACCCCGCCTTTTCAAGCACGCCGCGCGAGGCTGTGTTCTCAGGCAAGCATGCGGCTTCAACACGGCTAAGGTCCAGTCTTGCAAACGCATGATGCACCACTCCAGCCAAAGCTTCGCGCATATACCCTTGGCGGGCATAGGACGCACCGATCCAATATCCGACTGTGCCAGCCTGCGCGGGGCCACGGCGGATGTTGTCCAACGTCAAGGCTCCCAAAAGCGCGCCGTCTTCGCGGCGGGTCAAAAACAAGGGCAACGCCGTTTCAGCCGCCACAGAGCGTTGCGCCCAATACACGCGATTGGTG
>NZ_JBDMZG010000208.1:0-20168 GCF_039769035.1 Pacificibacter sp. | reverse complement strand
CATCGGGGGGCGTGGTTGCAGCAGAATCAGAAAAGTCTGTGTGTTTACTCATGATTGGGGTGTCCTTGGAACGCGTGGCGTTGCGCGAAGTCGCGGTAATCGGCGCTGAGGTGTGTGTGACGTGGCAATGGCTGAGCGAACTCAGGGCTTCGTCGACCAATGGATCGTCACGCTTCATTTCAATTTTGCGCACCTGACGCATCACCGTAGATGGGGCACAGCCCCCCGTGCGGGCCAATTGCCTAATCGTTTGGCCATGTTCGGTATGGTCGAGATAGCGTTTGGCTTCTTGCGGGACCCATGCGGGCATCTTTTTGACTGTGCTGGCTAAGCCTCGATTGTAATCCAACGGGATCTCCTTGCAGTGCATGGCCCAGTCAAAGTTTTCAAAGTTTCTAAGGTTGAAATCGAAAACCTAAACCAGGTGTCGACAATTTTACTAAATTCGAACACAACCTTGGGTTGTATTGCTTACTCAATAGTTAATTGGCAACTGTTGGATTTAGTTTCGGTACATTTCCTAAATGCCAAAGGAACACACCGTTCGCTGTTTCGAAAATCAACGCAACACACGCTTAGGTTGTGCTTACATCTCCCTACACGGCTCGAACGCCACTCACTCACAGCCCAAAGCGCTGACACCAACACGGAGATACACATGACCGATATCAACACAGTTCTCGCTTCCCTTCGCCGCCCTAGCCTGTTGATCCGCGCCGCCCGCTTTGGTCTGGCGGACTACAACCGTACACGAGACCTCAAACGCGTCATCGGCGTGTCGCAAAACACAGCGCCAACCAAAGTGATTGATGGTTTGATCGAAAAAGAAGCGCAGTTTGAAGAGACCCGCAAAGCTGGCGACGCTGGCTATAGCGTTGCACGCCACATTGAAGTGTTGATCGCTTTGATGGCCGAAGCGCGCCTGCTGCCACGCGGTCCGCAAAGCGTCTAAACGCAGCCCTTGGATCACGCAAATTCGCCCCTAAAGCACCTGATCCGTGCTTTGGGGCATTTTTTGTCCGCGCAAACACGCAAAACACGCCTCAACTTGCGCAAACCATCTTGCCTCAGAGGCCAACGCGGCCTAAACGCTGGGATATGACAAGCACATCCCATGACCGCCTCCTCATCATCGACTTTGGCTCCCAAGTGACGCAGCTAATTGCGCGTCGATTGCGTGAGCTGAGCGTGTATTGTGAAATCCACCCTTATCAGAACGTCACGGACGCTTTTCTGACCGAGTTCGCGCCGAAAGCCGTGATCCTGTCAGGTGGGCCCGACAGTGTGACGCGCGAAGGGTCACCCCGTGCGCCTGAAATGGTGTTTACCATGGGCGTGCCTGTTTTGGGCATCTGTTATGGTCAGCAAACCATGATGGAACAGCTCGGCGGCAAAGTTGAAAGTGGCCACGGCACTGCCGAATTTGGTCGCGCCTTTGTCACGCCAAACGATCATGCACTTGACCTGTTGAACGGTTGGTTTGCAGACGGTGACGAGCAAGTGTGGATGTCGCACGGTGATCACGTGTCCCAAATTGCGCCTGGGTTTGAGGTCTACGGCACTTCTCCGAATGCGCCTTATGCGATCACTGCGGATGCGAGCCGTCATTTCTATGCGGTGCAATTCCACCCAGAAGTGCACCACACGCCAAATGGCGCGAAATTCTACGAGAACTTCGTCAAGATTGCGGGCTTCACCGGCGATTGGACGATGGCGGGCTATAAAGACCAAGCGATTGCTGCGATCCGTGAACAGGTTGGCGACAAACAGGTCATCTGTGGTCTGTCTGGCGGCGTTGATTCTTCTGTGACTGCGATCCTTTTGCACGAAGCCATCGGCGAGCAACTGACCTGTGTGTTCGTGGATCACGGTCTTTTGCGCCTCAATGAGGCCGATGAAGTCGTGAAAATGTTCCGCGACAACTACAATATCAAACTGATCCACGCCGATGAGTCTGATTTGTTCTTGGGCGAACTTGAAGGCGTCTCTGACCCTGAAGTGAAGCGTAAAACCATCGGCAAGCTGTTCATCGACGTGTTCCAGAAATACGCCAACGGCATCGAGGGCGCGGAATTCTTGGCGCAAGGCACGCTCTACCCTGATGTGATCGAATCTGTGTCCTTCTCTGGTGGTCCATCTGTGACCATCAAATCGCACCACAACGTGGGCGGTTTGCCAGAAAAAATGGGCCTCAAACTGGTCGAGCCTCTGCGTGAATTGTTCAAAGACGAAGTGCGCGCGCTGGGCTTAGAGCTTGGCTTGCCGCAAAGCTTTATCGGGCGTCACCCCTTCCCGGGTCCGGGTCTTGCGATCCGCTGCCCTGGTGAGATCACGCGTGAAAAACTGGCGATTTTGCAGCAAGCAGACGCCGTCTACATCGATCAAATTCGCAAACACGGTCTTTATGATGAAATCTGGCAGGCTTTCGCAGCCATTTTGCCAATGAAAACAGTCGGCGTGATGGGCGATGGTCGTACATATGATTTCGCCGTGGCGATCCGTGCTGTGACCTCTGTCGATGGCATGACAGCGGACACCTACCCGTTTAGCCATGAATTCATGGGCGAAACCATGACGCGCATCATCAATGAGGTCAAAGGCGTGAACCGCGTGTTCTACGATCTGACCTCAAAACCACCGGGCACGATCGAGCTTGAGTGATCTGATATCAAAGGCGTCCTGTGGGGCGCCTTTTTTATGTGGCTGCGCTGTTTTCCACATGGGCTATGTCCGTATGCGCGTACAAAAATGATTGCAGCGCACCGTTGTGGCATCTAGCAAGGACATCATGGGAAAAGTATTACTTACAGGCACAATGCGCTGCGAAGCTCATGAAATCGAAACCGTTTTGGCGCTCATGGCCAAACACGAACGTTTGTCGCAAGCTGAACCAGGTTGCCTGCAATTTGAGTTGTGGCAAGACGAGCTGGACCCGTGCAGTTTTCATGTCAGCGAAGTGTTTCGCTCTGAGCGTGACTTCGAATTTCATCAAGACCGCACGCACTCTTCGGATTGGGGCCGCGTGACCCGCCATATGACCCGTGATTTCACCAAAAGCGAAGCATAAACCAGATGACACAACACGCTCAGCCCCTAAAAGCCGCCGCATGGATGATGGGGGCGGTCATTGGTTTTTCGTCCTTGGCCGTGGCGGGACGTCAATTGGCAAAGGGACTTGATACCTTTGAAATCATGACATTTCGGTCGATCGTTGGCGTTATCGTGGTCTTGGGCGTGGCGCTCCTGTCAGGGCGCTTGTCTCATATCCGCGCCAAAGCGCTGCATCTGCACTTTGGACGCAATATGTTCCATTTCGCAGGCCAAAACCTGTGGCTGTTTGCTTTAACACTGGTGCCGCTTGCGCAACTGTTCGCCTTGGAATTTTCCTATCCCATTTTGGTCGCCATTGGTGCGATCTTGTTTTTGGGTGAAAAAGTAAGTCGTGTTCGCGCCCTGTCATTTGCCATTGGCTTTGCAGGTATTTTGATCGTGGCACGCCCCTTTGGCGCGGGCGGTCTGTCCATTGGATTGATCAGCGCGATTGCCTGCGCCTTTGGCTTTGCCGGATCCGCCTTGTTCACCAAGAAGCTGACACAAACGTCCAACGTCACCCTGTTGTCGATCTTGTTTTGGCTCTCCTTTATGCAGATGTTCATGGGACTGATCTGCGCAGGTTTCGATGGCGATATGATCGTCCCGACCTTGCAACAATGGCCATGGATCTGTGTCCTGTCGCTCGCAGGCCTTGGCGCGCACCTGTGCCTCACACAAGCGCTGTCCTTGGCGCCCGCATCCGTGGTCACACCCATCGATTTCTTACGTCTTCCGCTCATCGCCATCGTTGGAATGCTGTTTTATGGCGAAGAACTCGATCTGTATGTATTGATCGGTGCTCTCGTGATTTTCTCGGCCAACTATTTGAATATTATGAGTGAATCTCGGAAAAATCGCGCACCCCATTCCTAATCCCAAATGTCGCCCGAAATTTTTGACGCGGCGTTAGAATTGCGCGAATTTAATGTCCTGTTTAGCGTTTCGGGACATAATAAAAACTAACGAAACCCAAGCGTTAGCTTGATAGGGATGGAAATATGAAAAAGACTTCACTTCTTGCGGCGGGCCTCGCCGTGAGCGCTACAAGTGTGTTCGCCGGTGGGATGGACCGGTCTGGACAATCGATCGCACCAATTTTCGAAAACGGCACATATGCTCAGCTCTCATTTGGGACAGTCGCCCCATCTGTATCTGGCAGTTTGGCTGACGTGCTATCCTCTGGAGACGTGGCGACATCATACAATATGGTTGGCCTCGCTTACAAAAGTGACCTGAATGACAAGCTGTCTTTCGCCATTCTTTTGGACCAACCCTTCGGCGCAAGCGTCGACTATGGCAATGCTGACGAAGGCTATCCCTTCAAAGACGCAACGGCAACTGTCGACACAACGGCCATAACAGCCGTTCTTCGCTACAAACTATCGGATCGCATCGGCATCCATGGTGGTGTGCGCGCCTTGAAATCCCATGGTGAAGTCAGCCTTCCAAGCATCGTGATGTCTGAAGGGACACTTCCAGAATATACGCTGGACACCTCCAATGAGACCGATTTCAGCTACCTGGTCGGCGCATCTTACGAAATTCCAGACATCGCGCTGCGCGCGGCCATTACGTATAGCTCTAAGACAACCATCGACTTTGCCACGACTGAAAGCACTGCAGGCAATCAATCCTTGGAAGTTATTATGCCAGAATCGATTAACTTCGATTTCCAAACGGGCATCGCTGCGGATACATTGCTCTTGGCCTCAGCCCGCTATGTGAAATGGTCAGAAACAGTGATTGCTCCTGTTGGCTACCCCATCTCACTTGTTGATTATGACGATGATACCGTGACCTACTCTTTGGGCATCGGACGTCGGCTTTCTGACAAACTGTCGGCCTCTGTGTCCTACGGATATGAAAAATCAGCAGGCACCCCTGTTGGCAACCTTGGTCCAACAGACGGCTCAAAATCGATCACAATCGGCGCGCGCTACAGCATTACAGATCAAACAGCCCTGTCCGCAGGGGCCAGCTATGTTTGGATCGGCGATGCGACAACCTCGATTGGTGCGGAATTTACCGATAACTCCGCCATCGGTTTCGGTCTAAAATTGTCTCACAGTTTCTAAGCTAGACACTTGATCTTTAAGGGCCTCGCAGCTTGCGGGGCCTTTTTTGTATGGCGCTGCCCCATACATCAATTTTTGTTATGTGCTTTGCACAATTTCCGGTTTGCCAAAATCCATTTGCCGCGCCAATGTCGCGCTCTGAATGAAGGATTCCGCACATGACCCCACAGAAAACGCTCTCGAAAGCTGCATGGATCGGCCTCGGCCTTATGGGCTTGTTCTGGGGCGGCTCGTTCTTGTCGATCGAATTGATGCTGCGCCAAATGCCTGTTGAAACACTTGTAGCACTGCGGGTTATCGGCGGGGCGCTGGGACTTTGGGCATATGTTTTGATCCGTGGATATGAGATCCCCAAAGCACCGCGCATCTGGATCAGCTTTCTGTTGATCGGCCTCATAAACGTGGCGATGCCCTTTGGTCTTATCACGTGGGGACAGCAGTATATTCCGTCTGGACTTGCGGGCATTTTGAACGCCTTTACGGCGATTCTTGGTCCAATTGCAGCGGCCATTATCTTTGCAGATGAACGGCTTGGACTGCGTAAAGCTGTGGGCGTTTTGTTCGGCTTTTTCGGCGTAGCAACGGTGATCGGGCTTGATGCTCTGCATAGCTTTGACTTGACCTCGGCGGGGCAGTTGGCGCTGATCGGCTCAGGGCTGTGCTATGCCATCGGCGCCGCCATGGCGCGCATGCATTTGACCGGTATTCGTTTGGAAATTTCCGCCGCAGGCATGATCACGGGCGCTGCCGTCTGGATGACGCCAGCGGCGTTATACATGCATGGCTTGCCGGACTTCGCCAGTTTCACCAGCATCACCTTGGGCGCTTGGGCCTATGTGTCGCTTATCTCGACGGGTCTTGCTTATTTGATCTTGTTCTATGTGATCAAATCCGCAGGATCAGGCAATGCGACCCTTTGCACGCTGATCGTGGCACCTGTTTCGGTGATCTTGGGCGCATTGGTGTTGGGGGAAAGCCTGCACATTGAGGCCTATATCGGTTTTGCATTGATCGCCTTGGGTCTGTTAATCATCGATGGGCGCGTCCTAGCACTTTTGCGTCGCAAAAAGCCGGTGTAGCCGCAGTGGGCAGACGCCGCCCTCTTGATCCTCTGCGCAGGACATGCCACTGAGATCAAAAGCTGAAAACACCGCAAAAGGGACATGCGATGATTTATGAGAACAGTGATGCGTGGTTTGCAAGCCCGCACAAGCGTGTGGTGCTTTTTGCGATGTCGGGATTGGGCAAGACCCACAAGTCCAGCATGCTGCGCGCCACGGGTGACTGGTATCACTATTCCATCGATTACCGGATCGGCACCCGCTATTTGAACGAGGCGATTGACGACAACTTGAAGCGCTTGGCGATGAAAGAGCCTTACCTGCGTGAACTTTTGTTGTCCGACAGCATCCGCATCAAAGCCAATTTGAGCTTTGACAACCTTGCGCCTGTCGCGGGCTATTTGGGCCAGCCCGGTGACGAAGGCTTGGGCGGCCTGCCGATTGCAGAATACCGTCGCCGCCAAGAACAGTTTCGCACTGCTGAAATTGCGGCCTTAATGGATACAGGCGCATTTTTGGAAAAATCGCAAAACCTGTACAACTACGCGAACTTTGTCTGTGACACAGGCGGGTCGATTGTGGAATGGGCCAATCCCGATGACCCAAACGACCCCATTCTCAAATCCCTTTCTGAGAACGCCCTGTTGGTCTGGATCAAAGGCTCTGACGCCCATACGGACGAATTGATCCGCCGTTTTAACACGGCGCCAAAACCGATGGCTTATCGACCTGAGTTTTTGACAGACTGCTGGAACCACTTCATTGCCGAACACGGCGTGACGGAAGACCACGTCAATCCCTATGATTTCATTCGGTATTCCTACAAGCGCTCAATGATTGCGCGCCAGCCACGCTATGCGAAAATGGCGCAATGGGGTGTGACCGTCGACGCAGGTGTCATGGGGGCTGCAAATACCGCAGACGCATTTGCCCAAGTGATTGGGGCCGCCCTTGATGAAAAAACCGCAAATACATAAGTATTTTCCCTACGCACGACCCTGAACAGCACAGAAAGCCGCTCTCATGCCTATTACTTTGCCAGATAACTTGCCTGCCTTTGACGTCTTGTCGTCCGAGGGCGTTATGGTCATGGGCACGGGACGCGCGCAAACGCAAGAAATCCGCCCCTTGCGCATTGCCTTGCTCAACTTGATGCCCAAAAAGATCCAAACCGAAAATCAGTTTGCCCGATTGATCGGCGCGACGCCGCTGCAGATTGATTTTCAACTGATCCGGATGAGCGAACATCAGACCAAGAACACCGCAGCCGAGCATATGGCGCAGTTTTACCGTCCGTTTAGCGAAGTCAAAGCAACAGGCGAAAAATTTGATGGGCTGATCATCACAGGTGCGCCGATTGAACATTTGCCGTTTAACGACGTGACCTATTGGGATGAGCTTAACGAAGTGTTTGCGTGGACCCAAACCCATGTCCATTCCACCTTTGGCGTATGCTGGGGCGCGATGGCGATGATCAACCACTTCCACGGCGTCAAAAAACACATTTTGGCGGACAAAGCGTTTGGCCTGTTCAGACAAAACAACCTTGCGCCCTCATCGCCCTATTTGCGAGGGTTTTCGGACGAATGCTACATCCCAGTGAGCCGCTGGACCGAAATGCGTATGTCTGAAATTGAAGCAGCTCCAGGCTTGATCCCGCTGCTGGGCTCTGACGAAACAGGCCCGTGTTTGGTGCAAGATCCAGAGCACCGTGCGCTGTATATTTTCAATCATTTTGAATACGATACAGGCACCTTGCACGAAGAGCTGATGCGCGACAAAGAAGCGGGTCAACCCATTGTGCTGCCGCAAAACTACTATCAAAACGATGACCCGAGCCAGCGCCCTGTGAACAGGTGGCGGTCGCACGCGCATTTGCTTTACGGCAACTGGGTGAATGAAATTTACCAAACCACCTACTACGACATGGAAAAAATCGGGTCGTAACTCACGCGTCACGGCGCGATCGTGCACTGTGTCGTGCCCTCCGCCCAGATGTGAGCCCCGATTGACTTCGCGTTTTTCGCAAGGCCGCATTGCGCTGCCTCTCTAAACGCACCATATTATAAAAAACACAGTGAATTCTGACGAATGAGGCAGCCCATGACCGATCTTCCCTTTGATGGCGGTATTTCAAAGTTCTTTGAAAACGAGGCACCTGCTGAGATCCGTCAGGCAATTGAGGACGGTGGCAAGAAAGACATTCTGTCGCCAAGCTACCCCTATGACACGTGGATGAAGAAGTCTGACTATGAAGACGAAATCAAGGATCTTCAAAGCGAGCTGGTGAAGTTCCTGAGCGACGTAAACACCACGGGCAAACGCATTATTGTGGTGTTTGAAGGTCGTGATGCCGCTGGCAAAGGTGGTACAATCAAACGGTTCCGCGAAAACCTAAACCCACGGACAGCACGGGTTGTGGCCCTGCCCAAACCAACAGAGCGTGAAACTGGCGAATGGTATTTTCAACGGTATATCAAACACCTACCGACCGAAGGTGAAGTGGTTTTGTTTGATAGATCTTGGTACAATCGTGGCGTGGTGGAAAAGGTGTTTGGCTTTTGCAACGACACGCAGCGCGAACATTTCTTTACCCAGCTTCCGGCGTTTGAACAAATGCTGGTGGATGAAGGTATTCAGGTGTTTAAAATCTGGCTGAACGTCGGCCGTGCCGAACAGTTGCGGCGCTTTTTGGAGCGTGAAAAGGACGACCTCAAGCAGTGGAAGCTGTCGGGGATTGATGTCAAAGGCCTGTCCAAATGGGACGCCTACACCGATGCTATCACCGAGACTTTGCAGCGTTCGCACAGCGATATTGCACCTTGGACCGTGGTGCGCTCTGACGACAAATACCGTGCGAGGCTCAATGCCATTCGCGCGGTTTTGAGCCAGATTGACTACAAAGGTAAAAACAAGAAAGTCGTTCAAAAACCTGATAGTAACATCGTTGGCGGGCCTGAGATGCTCGATACGGGATCTGAAACCTAATGGCAAAACGCGGCTATCATCACGGCAATTTGCGCCAAGCGCTCGTGGATGCGGCTTTGACCCTCATCGAGGCCAAAGGTCCAACGGGGTTTACCCTGTCTGAAGCCGCGAAAACCGCTGGCGTGACCCCTGCGGCTGTGTACCGCCATTTTGAGGGCCGCGAAGACTTGATCGCGGAAATCGCGCAGCAAGGATATGCGGCGTTCGGTGACTTGCTGGAATACGCTTATGAAAAGGGTCAGCCTTCGGACCGGGCATCGTTTGAGGCCACTGGCCGGGCGTATTTGGCCTTTGCGCGCAAATACCCCGGGCACTATGTGGCGATGTTTGAAAGTGGCATTTCCATTCAACGCACGCCTGAGCTGTTCAAAGTGGCGTCGCGTGCGCTTGGCGTGCTGGAAATGTCAGCGACGAAGCTGTCACAGCATATCCCCGAAGACCTGCGCCCCCCGCCGCAAATGTTCTCAGCGCATGTTTGGGCGATGAGCCACGGCGTGGTCGAACTCTTCGCGCGCAATTCCCCCGGCACCAAAAGCCCCTTCCCGCCTGAAGATCTTTTGGAAACAGGCATCGGGATTTATCTGCGTGGTCTTGGTCTTATTCCAGCCGACGAATAACGCAGTTCGCGCCACCTTGTGACGCCATAAATCCTAAGCCAACCTACACAAGAACGCCCGCATCTCATTGTTGGCGGTGATTTTGCGATAAAAACCTCCGCGCGCGCCAAGGCCACCAGCCATGTTTGTCTTCAAAGCTCAAACAAAAAGGGCCACCCGAGGGCAGCCCTTTGAATACATGTCTCCAAAGCACGAAGGCTTTGAAAAAAGCAATTAGCGTTTTGAGAACTGGAAAGAACGACGCGCTTTGCGCTTGCCGAATTTCTTACGCTCAACAAC
This sequence comes from Pacificibacter sp., assembly GCF_039769035.1. Taxonomy (NCBI): domain Bacteria; kingdom Pseudomonadati; phylum Pseudomonadota; class Alphaproteobacteria; order Rhodobacterales; family Roseobacteraceae; genus Pacificibacter; species Pacificibacter sp. The sequence goes on along the minus strand of NZ_JBDMZG010000208.1, from coordinate 10,055 downwards.
ACGTGAGTCACGTGTGAGGAAGCCAGCTGCTTTCAAAGCGCCGCGCAACTCAGGAGTGTAGAGTTGGAGAGCTTTGGAAATGCCGTGCTTAACCGCACCAGCTTGACCGGACAAACCGCCGCCTTTTACTGTTGCGAAGACGTCGAATTCGCCTTCAACACCAGCAACAGAGAATGGCTGACGCAAGATCATTTGCAACACAGGGCGTGCAAAGTATTTGTCTTGGTCTTTACCGTTTACGATAACTTTGCCTGAGCCTGGTTTGATCCAAACACGTGCAACAGCATCTTTACGTTTACCAGTTGCGTAAGCACGACCAAGCGCGTCACGTACTGGCTCACGAGGTGCAGCAACTTCTACAACAGTTTCAACGCCAACAGCGTTCAACTCTTCCAATGATTTGATTTCATCAGTCATGATTATGCGCTCCGAGTGTTTTTAGAGTTCATGGACTTAACGTCGAGAACTTCTGGGTTCTGAGCTTCGTGTGGGTGCTCTGTACCAGCGTAAACACGCAGGTTTGTCATTTGCTGACGGGACAATTTGCCGCCCGGAAGCATACGCTGAACCGCTTTGGTTACAACGCGCTCAGGGTGTTTGCCATCAAGGATTTGCTCCATGGAGCGCTGCTTGATGCCACCTGGGTGGCCAGTGTGCCAGTAGAACAATTTGTCGGTGCGTTTTTTACCTGTGAGCTGAATTTTGTCAGCGTTCACGATAATAACGTTGTCACCCATGTCCATGGACGGTGTGAAAGATGGCTTGTGTTTGCCACGAAGACGCATAGCGACGATAGACGCGAGACGACCAAGAACAACGCCTTCAGCGTCGATGATGATCCATTTCTTGTCGATGTCCGCAGGCGTAGCGGAGAAAGTTTTCATAAGACTACCCTTAAAAGGTCGAGAATTCAGATTGGGGTGTTCTATAGGTTTGCGCGGCGCAGTCAAGCGCCCAAAAATCTAATAAATCGTTTAAAAACAATTGTTTGCAAAATAGGTATTATTTTACCCCATAATATTTTGCATTCACCGCACCAAAAACACCTGTTTGGCCGCAAATATGGCGAGAGGCGGCATTTTCTCCCCTATCGCTTCAAGGTGCGCAGATGCATAGCATGCCAAAGACAATGACGCCAAACAAACAGGCAATTGCCCACTATTTATTGTATACCAATGTATACACTCTTCCAATCTGACACAAAACCCGCTAAAAACGACACAGATACCCCAGACCCTTTCAGGAGCCCTTCGATGCAAAAGATCAAGGTAGACAACCCTATCGTAGAGATGGACGGCGACGAGATGACACGGATCATCTGGCAGTTCATCAAAGACAAACTCATCCTCCCCTATCTCGATCTTGAGCTGCTCTACTATGATCTGGGTATTGAGGAACGTGATCGCACGGAAGATCAGGTGACAATTGATGCGGCGATGAAAACCAAAGAGGTTGGCGTTGCGGTTAAATGTGCAACCATCACGCCAGACGAAGATCGTGTTGAAGAATTCGGCCTGAAAAAGATGTGGAAATCGCCAAACGGCACCATCCGCAACATCTTGGGCGGCGTTGTGTTTCGCCAGCCGATCATCTGTCAAAACGTACCGCGCCTTGTGCCCGGATGGTCTGATCCGATTGTGATTGGCCGTCACGCTTTTGGTGACCAGTACAAAGCCACCGATTTCCATTTCCCTGGCGCAGGCAAGCTGACGATGAAATTCGAAGGCGAAGATGGGACTATTATTGAACGCGAAGTCTATGACGCGCCTTCTGCCGGCGTGTACCAAGCCATGTACAACCTCGACAACAGCATCCGCGACTTTGCGCGGGCGTCCTTGAACTATGGTCTCAACCTTGGTTGGCCTGTGTACCTGTCGACCAAGAACACCATTCTCAAGGCCTATGACGGGCGTTTCAAAGACCTGTTCGAAGAGATCTATGAAGCTGAGTTTGCGGATAAGTTTAAAGAAAAAGGCATTTGGTACGAGCACCGTTTGATCGACGACATGGTCGCCTGCTGTATGAAATGGAATGGCAAATTTGTTTGGGCCTGTAAAAACTACGACGGCGATGTGCAGTCTGACACTGTGGCGCAGGGCTTTGGCTCGCTTGGCCTGATGACATCGCAACTGATGACCCCAGACGGAAAAATCGTCGAGGCAGAAGCAGCGCACGGCACCGTGACGCGGCATTATCGCCAGCACCAAAAGGGCGAAGCGACATCGACCAACTCCATCGCGTCCATTTACGCATGGACTGGTGGCCTCAAACACCGCGCTAAGCTGGACAACAACACAGAGCTGTTGAACTTCGCTGAAACCTTGGAGCGTGTGATCGTCGACACTGTGGAAAGCGGTTTCATGACCAAAGACCTCGCGCTTTTGGTTGGGCCTGATCAAAAATGGCTCACCACCATGGGCTTCCTTGAGAAAATCGAAGAAAACCTCAACGCGGCCCTTTCCGCGTAATCGTCTGAGCCCCAAAATGAAATCAGGTCGCAGCACAGTCTGCGGCCTTTTTTCATGCCCGCGTGCCACCTTGCCTTGCGCCTGCCCCTCTGTTTAAACACCGCTTAGGCGCGACCCATTTCGGGGCGTCTTGTCTATCTTAGAAAGAGACACCTATGACCACTTCCCCCTTTGAGTCCTTTATTTCTGGCGCATTGCATCCCGTGTATGGGCTTGATCACATCCTTGCCATGATTGTGGTCGGCGTGTGGGCCCTGCAAATTTGCGGACGCGCGATTTGGGCGGTGCCGACAGGGTTTGTCACCAGTATGGCGCTTGGCTTTGTGTTCGCGCGCCTTGGTCTGCCCTTGCCTTATGTTGAGCCGATGATTGTCGCCTCCAGCATCATTCTTGGCCTGTGTGTGCTGGCCGCGATCACGCCCAGCATTGCCGTGGCGATTGCACTTGCCAGCTTTTTCGGGCTGTTTCACGGCTTTGCGCATGGCACGGAACTGGGGGAGGCTTTGCCGTTCGCCTTTGGTCTTGGGTTTGTGTTGATGACCGCGGTGCTGCACGCCTTTGGTCTTGTTTTGGCCAGCTTCATGACCCGCGCACATGCCTTTGCGCCGCGTCTTCTTGGTGGGGTGTCAACGCTCTTGGGGCTGTCTTTGTTGTTTGGGTAAGGCAAACGACGATGCGACACAGACAGTTCGCGCCTAATGTTCAGGCACCTGTTTAGAAAGCGCTACCGATTTCGATCCGGCGCCTAGACAGGTCAATATTGCTGCCCTATAAGCCAAGACATGCCAGCACCACATCCGCTCCCCCAAGACCCGCCAAAACACACAGCTCTTGAAGACCTTCAAGGCCTGTCCATCAGCTTGATTACAACAGTGATTGGCCTCAGTTTCATTGCCCAGCTTGGTTTTTTGACTGGCCAAACAGCTGGGCTTGCGCTGGTGATCTCCTATCTCACTGGAATATCATTTTCGTGGGCATTCTGGGTGATCAACATTCCATTTTACGTGCTGGCGTATTTCCGCATGGGCTTGGAATTTACCGCCAAATCCGCATTGTCCGTCACCGCATTGTCAATCTTGATGGCCTATGCGCCGTCCTTGATGAGCTTCGATACGTTGAATCCAATTTTTGGCACCATCGCCTTCGGCGTTTTGACGGGCTTTGGATTGCTGGGCGTATTTCGGCATAAATCATCGCTTGGCGGTTTGGGCGTTTTGGCCCTGATCGCGCAAGACCGTTTCGGTATTCGCGCAGGTCTTGTGCAAATTGCGTTTGATGCGGCACTTTTTACAATTGCCTTCTTTTTGTTTGACGCGCATGTGGTGGCCTATTCCCTGTTTGGCGCCCTGATCTTGAACGGTGTGATCGCTTTCAATCACCGCCGCGATATCTACGTCGCCAGCTAATCTTCAAAACGAGTCCTAAACCCCATGTCAAAATCTGCCCCAAAGACGACCAAACACACCCGTTTTGAAGATGCACAGGCCTTTGTTTACGGCACAGCGATGTGTGCCCTCGCCATGATGATGCTCAAGACGCTTGGCTTTATCACAGGGCAAACCGCCGGATTGGCCCTGCTGATTTCCTATGTGATCGAAGCGCCGTTTGGCGTGGTCTTTTTCGTCGTCAACCTGCCGTTCTACTGGTTCGGATACAAGCGCATGGGTTTGAAATTCGTCGGCAAAACGCTGATTTGCGTGGCGCTGATTTCAGTCTTTGCCGAAACCTTTCCAAGCTTCATTTCCTTTGAAACGCTCAACCCAACCTTTGGGGCGATCATGATCGGATTTATGACGGCCTCAGGTCTCATGGCGATCATTCGTCATGGCGGGTCATTGGGTGGCATTGGCATCATGGCGCTCTATATCCAAGACGCACTGGGGTTTAAGGCCGGTTATGTGCAACTGGCGTTTGACGCGGTTCTATTCGCCGTTGCCGCGTTTATTTTGCCACTGGACCTCGTTGCTTATTCTTTGCTTGGTGCTGTGGTTGCCAACTTGGTGATCGCCATCAATCACCGCCGCGACCGCTATATCGCAACCTAAGACATAAAATCGGGGCCAAGCTATTGCTTGGCCGCCAAGTCTTTGATGATGCGGATACGATCCGCATTGGATGGATGCGTCGACAGCCAATCGTTTGAGCCAGTGTCGCCGAAGTCTTCGGACAGCGTCTCAAAGAACTCCGCCAAAGCCGCCGGATCATAGCCAGCTGCATGTGACGTCTCGATCCCAATAACATCCGCCTCACTTTCGTGTTTGCGCGAATAGGACAAAGAGGCCAACGCACTGCCCTCAAGCAGCACGTCTTCCAGCACAGGTCCGACGTCCCCTGCGATCATCGCCACAAGCACATAGATCGACAAAGACCGATACAGCTGATGCAGGCTGTGCCGTTCGGACACATGCGCCAATTCGTGACCTAAAATTCCCGCAAGAATGTCTTGATCTGGGAACTCTTCGACCAATGCGTCTGTCACCACGACGGTGCCGCCAGGCAGGGCGAAAGCATTGGGCCCAATAAAGTCCGCCTTGCGGAAATACAGCGTGTATTCGCCGTAGGGCGCCTCTGGAGCATGGGCCCGCACATCTTCGAATACGTCACGCACCATGTCTTTGTCGGCCTGTGACAGCTCCGTTGGGTCCATTAAGATCCGGTCCATCGCCCCCAAATTGCCAGCATCAATCGCCGTGACAATCGCTGGAGGCGTCAGCAAAATCGCGCCCCAAACCAAGAGGTCCAAGCCCCATTTCCAGATGGCGAACACACCCAAGAGACAGGCCGCAATCACGATCAAAAGGCGGGGATGCCATGTTTCTAGATCAGACAACCAGCCGTCCTTGGCGCGGCCAATCAAAAGCTCGGCCCCTTTCGCGTCTTCTGTGTCAAAGGTCCACTGCGCCCCAAAGCTCAGCAAGCTGGGCCCGCCAGAAATCCGCTCCACATTGCTTGGAGGCCCAGCGTAGAGCGTCTCTCCGTCAGCGTTCTCAAGTCGCAGCCCATTTGCATCGCGCACCAATCTTGCAGAGATTTGCGTCGACAGGCGTTTTTCATAGGCATGGCCAAAGACCTCGCCATAGGTTGCTTGGGCCAGCTGATCAGAGTCCAAAGTCAACGTCTATTCCTTCAAAATCTGTAAAGGCGTCGCCAATGGCAGAGACTTTGTCTTGCTCTTCGCCAACGATACCATCGATCGAGCCATGGACCGTCACGTAAGTACAGGACGCCATATAACGCGCCATACGCACGCGCGCCCAAGGGTGCATCAGGCCAATCGTCAAAGATACGACAATGGCATTGGAAAACGCGATCCAAATCAATTTGAGCGGTCGGACTTTGGATTCGAAACTGTGCCCGCCTTCGACGGACATGCCCGCATACACCGCATTGCGTAAAAAGGCTTGGTAGATATAGCCAGCCGGCAAAACCGCCAACAACAAGATCACAAACATCGTACCCAGCGAGATCAATGAGAAAAGAGCAGGCTCACGCCCCTGCCCTTCAGCCATATACACATCAACCACGGCACTTGGCAGGCCAACGGCAATGGCGCCCACCAAAATGAGGCCGAACATCCACGCCAATGCGAGACCAAAAGCTTTGTAAAACGTTCCAATTTTGCTCTCAAAGCCGAACTGCGATGTGCCGAACCTGTGACGTGAGATGTAATACCGATGTTGTGCGCGCGACACCAAGGGCAAGGTCAAATACAGCGTCAGGACAGACAGAATTGGGTAAAGAAGATAGACCAAAAAGGCGCGCCAATAGGATTTGGTAAAGCCAAAACGCACGCCAGAAAAGCTTGTCATGCGGGCGTTGAAAGCCACAGAGCGGTTGATCAATTCGGGCACTGCGAAAAAGAACAACACGAACAAAACGATCCCGACAATGGGCGCAATGGTGACCACCAGCTGCAACACAATATAAGCGATTGCCACGACCACACGGCCCAAAAAGATCTGCATCCCACGCGCATGGTAATCAAACCGACGACCATCGATAACGGTGTTTTGTGCGAAGTATTTTTTGGTCCGAACCTTGGCCCAAGCAGAGTAGATACCAAGCGTCACAAGCGACAAAAGCAAATTAACAATCCAGATCCCGAAATAGGTTTGTGCATTGCCTTTAAACTGAACCTGAAACGTTTGGTCTTCACTCATATCACTCTGCTTTCGTATAAATTTTGGTCCAATCTCCCCTAAGGTGTATCGAAAAGCAATCACCCTCAACGCTGTTTTGACATCTTTGCGGCATTTACCGCCCAGAGTGTCAATTCAGGCTGGTCTTTTGACAACACTCGCGCTATGCGACGCGCAACCACATGGATTAAGAGAAAGACCAAGCATGGATCTTCGCAACATCGCTATCATTGCCCACGTTGACCACGGCAAAACCACACTCGTTGACGAGCTGCTCAAACAGTCCGGCACATACCGCGCTAACCAAGCGACAACTGAACGCGCTATGGACAGCAACGACCTAGAACGCGAGCGCGGGATCACCATCCTTGCCAAAGCGACTTCTGTCGAGTGGAAAGGCCACCGCATCAACATCGTTGACACACCAGGCCACGCCGACTTCGGCGGCGAAGTAGAACGCATCTTGTCTATGGTAGACGGTGTTGTCTTGCTCGTGGATGCCGCTGAAGGCCCCATGCCACAAACCAAATTCGTGACATCTAAAGCGCTTGCTTTGGGTCTGCGTCCGATTGTTGTTGTGAACAAAGTCGACAAACCAGACGGCGAACCAGACCGCGCCTTGGACGAATGTTTTGACCTCTTCGCGACACTCGAAGCGGACGACGATCAACTCGACTTCCCAACGCTTTACGCCTCTGGTCGTTCTGGCTGGTGCGACAACGAACTCGACGGTCCACGCAAAGACCTGTCCGCCCTGTTCGACATCATCATCAATCACGTGCCTGCGCCAAGACAGCTCAAAAAACGTAACGAGCCATTCCGCATGCTGGCAACAACGCTTGGTGCGGATCCATTCTTGGGTCGTATGCTGACAGGCCGCGTTGAGACAGGCACACTGAAAACAGGTGCGACAATCCAAGCGCTGAGTGTGCACGGTCAAAAGATCGAGCAATTCCAAGTTAAGAAAATCCAAGCTTTCCGTGGCTTGGGCATGCAAGACATCGACGAAGCCATCGCAGGCGACATTGTGTCTGTGGCCGGCATGACGAAAGCAACCGTTGCTGACACGCTCTGTGCGCTCGAAGTCGAAGAAGCGCTCGAAGCACAGCCAATCGATCCACCGACCATCACTGTGACCTTTGGCATCAACGACAGCCCGCTGGCTGGCCGCGATGGTAAAAAAGTTCAGTCGCGTATCATTCGTGATCGCCTGATGAAAGAAGCCGAAACGAACGTCGCGATCAAAGTGACGGACACTGAAGGCGGCGAAGCCTTTGAAGTTGCCGGTCGCGGCGAATTGCAGATGGGTGTTTTGATCGAAAACATGCGTCGCGAAGGCTTTGAGCTGTCTATCTCACGTCCAAAAGTTCTGATCCGTGAAATCGACGGCGTGAAAATGGAGCCAATCGAAGAAGTCACCATCGACGTGGATGACGAATACTCTGGCGCTGTTATCGAAAAACTCACCGGTGCGCGCAAAGGCGATCTGACTGAGATGAAACAACAAAGCGGCAAGACACGCATCATCGCGAACGTGCCGTCACGTGGTCTCATCGGTTACCACGGCGAGTTTTTGACAGACACACGCGGCACAGGCGTTATGAACCGCGTGTTCCACGAATGGGCCCCACACAAAGGTCACATCCCTGGTCGTCGCGCTGGTGTTCTGATCTCTATGGATGCTGGTAAAGCCGTGTCCTACGCGCTTTGGAAACTCGAAGATCGTGGCCACTTCTTCATTGGCGCGCAAGCAGACGTGTACCAAGGCATGATCATCGGTCAGCACACACGTGAAAACGACCTTGAAGTGAACCCGCTTAAAGGTAAGCAGCTTACCAACGTGCGTGCCTCTGGTACGGATGATGCGGTGAAATTGACCACGCCTGTAACGCTCACACTTGAGCAAGCGATTGCCTACATCGATGATGACGAATTGGTGGAAGTGACACCGAATTCGGTCCGTCTGCGCAAACGCTACCTCGACCCACATGAGCGCAAGCGTCACTCAAAATCAGGCAACTAAGCCACTGATATACGAAAACAAACGCCCGCTAGAAATAGCGGGCGTTTTGCGTTTCAAGTGACCAAAATTTTGCAAAGCGGCTGGGGCACCCTGACAAGGGTCAGACTGGATCATGTGCCGCGTGCAGTTTGTCCCAGTCAAATTCGACCCCCGTGCCAGCCGTGTCTGGCGCAATTGCGCGGTGATGTTCGACCACCAAGGGGCGCATGGTATAGCGATCAATCGGAAAAGAATGAACTTCAATCCACCCTGCGTTGGCCTGCGCAGACACCAAAGACACATGCAGTTCTTGCATCCCATGTGAACAGGCAGGCAAACCCGCCGCTTGGCCCTCAGACGCGGCCTGTAACCAGCCCGTTATGCCACCGCAATTGGAGGCATCGGGCTGAATGAAGGACAATTTACTATAGGCATAGGCGCGGCGAAACTCGTGGATCGTGTGCAGATTTTCCCCCATGGCAAGCGGTACGTTTGTCGCCTCTGCGATCTTGGCATAGCCTTCGAAATCGTCAGGATCCGTGGGCTCCTCGAACCATGTGATGTCGTAAGGCTCCATGCCCTTGGACCACCGGATCGCTTGTTCCACGCTCAAGGAATAATTGGCATCGACCATAAAGTGCACATCTGGTCCAATCGCCTCTCGCACAGCTTTGATCCGCGCCATATCCGTCTCAAAGTCCAAACCCAATTTGATTTTCACACCATCAAAACCGCGATCGACATAACTCAAAACGCTGCGCACCAGCTTGTCCTGCGAGTAGCCAAGATCAATGCCACCGCAGTACGCACGACAGTTTTGAGCCACCCCGCCTGCCATTTTCCACAACGGCGCATCTGTGCGTTTTCCACGCAGATCCCACAGCGCAATATCTACGGCTGAAATCGCGAAGGAGGCAATGCCACCGCGTCCCACGTAATGCACGTGCCAGTGCATTTGCGCATAGATCTCTTCGACATCCGCGCTATCTTGCCCGACAAGCCAATCAACGAAATCCGATTTCAGCATCGCCAAAATAGCTTGCCCACCCTTGCCACCGGTATAGGTGTAGCCCGTGCCACTCAGTCCATCTTCGGTCTGAATGGTCACTGTGATCAGCTCGAAATGGCTGTGATCACCGTGTTTGGCATCCACCAAAACTTCGTCCAATGGAACCCGAAACACCTGAGGTGTCACCGACACAATTTTAGACATCAACCCGCCTCCCAACTTGGTCGCTACGAGCGTACCAAAATGAGAGCTTAGGACCTAAGGCTTGTTGTCAACATGTTGATCCAGCATGATCGTGTTGCCATGGTCAGGATCACCGCCAAGCTGCGTGAACCCCAAAGCTTCGTAAAACGCCTTGGACAAACCGAGATCTTTCACACTCAAACTGACGGAAGAAGTGCCCAAATTCATGGTTCGCTCCTGCAGTTGGATCATGT
>NZ_JBDMZG010000043.1:0-17686 GCF_039769035.1 Pacificibacter sp. | reverse complement strand
GCGGAGACGAAGGGATTCGAACCCTCGAGACCCTTCCGGGCCTACTCCCTTAGCAGGGGAGCGCCTTCGACCACTCGGCCACGTCTCCGTTGACCCGTCTAACGGTCGATCAAAGGGGAGACAAGATCAAAAAACGTGTGGCGTTAGATTCTTGTCAAAAAATCTTAGAGCTCGGCGGGAAGGCGCGGTGAGCTAGATGTTGGATGTGTTTTACAAATCTCAACGCGCGGCCTTGCGAGACCGTCAGCATCACTGTGCAACACTGGCGCTAGACTTCGTTATTTGCCCTTGCCTTGCAGCACCACCGCCAATGTTTTCCACAACAAAATCAAGTCGGTCTTCAGGGACATGTCGCGGTAGTACATCTCGTCGTATGTCACACGCTCTACAAAAGTCGCCTCGTTGCGCGCAGAAACCTGCCAAGCACCAGAGATGCCAGGGTGCATATTAAAGTAGGCTTCGCCACCGGCGCTTAAGTACATTGCACTTTGGCTGGGCAGAAACGGGCGTGGTCCGAAATAGCTCATGTCACCGCGCAGGACATTCAAAAACTGGGGCAATTCATCCAAGCTGGTTTTACGCAAGATATTGCCAACTTTTGTGATGCGCGGGTCTTTATCGAGCTTTTGATATAGGTCCCATTCCTTGCAAATTTCGGGGTCGGTGCGGCACATTTCAAGCAAATACTCTTCGGCATCGACACGCATGGTGCGCAGTTTCAAACATTTGAAATTTTTGCCATTTTTACCAACACGTTCTTGACTGAAAAACGCAGATCCACCGTCTTTGCGGACCAAAAGCGCCAAAATGCCGATAACGGGCAAAGCAAATGGCGCAAGCGCCAGACAGATTGCCAGATCAAACAGACGCTTACCAAACAAACGGTACACCGGCGCCTTAGAAGAGGTGCGTCTTTGTTTCACCAGCGGGAAAACTTCAGAAGAAATGTGTGACACGTGCCTCTCCAAATTGAACTTACAATTGCAATCTGCACGCGAGTGGTTAATGAACGATTAAAAAGGCTTAACGGAAAACGCCTAAAAAATTTACCACGAATTCCACAATCTGAGTGTGTATTGTGGCTTGGAAGATTTTGGAAGGCCCAACAAAGTCTTGCATTGAAACGACGTGCAATTCTTCGGTTTTCTCACAAGATCAAAAAGCGATGCAGAGCGCATTGGCACAGCCAGCATTTCAAACAGCTACAGAATGAAAACCGGAGGCGCGGCAGATGGCGCGGCGTATGGGCATGGGCATGGCACGCTGACTTTCAAACACAAAAAAGCCGCTCATCACGAGGAGAGCGGCTTTTAGGTTTGCCTGCGCGAAAGATTTAGGTGTTGAACAAGAAGTGCATCACATCGCCGTCTTGCACGATGTAGCCCTTGCCTTCAGCCCGCATCTTGCCGGTTTCTTTGGCTTTGGTTTCGCCTTGGCATGCGATGTAATCATCATAGGCAATGGTTTCAGCGCGAATAAAGCCGCGTTCGAAATCACCGTGAATCACACCTGCCGCGGCAGGCGCACCTGTGCCCGCTTTGATCGTCCAAGCCCGTGCTTCTTTTGGACCAACAGTAAAGTAGGTTTCCAAATTCAAAAGCTCATAGCCAGCGCGGATCAAACGGTCGAGACCCGCCTCTTCCAAGCCCATTTCGCCCAAGAACATCTCAGCTTCCTCGGCGTCGAGTTGTGAAATCTCTTCTTCGATCTTGGCAGAAATAACCACTGAGCCTGCGCCTTGTGCGGCAGCCATGGCAGCCACAGCATCGGAATGCGCGTTGCCTGTTGCGGCGTTTTCTTCTTCAACGTTGCACACATACAAGATCGGTTTTTGTGACAACAGTTGCAGCAAACGCCATGCTTTTGCGTCGTCTTCGTCCACTTCAACAGTGCGCGCAGGTTTGTCGTTTTCAAGTGCTTCTTGGGCGGCAGCCAACAAACGATCTTGCTGGATCGCGTCTTTGTCGTTGCCTTTGAGCTTACGCACGAGGCCAGCGCGACGCTTTTCGATGCTTTCCAAATCCGACAACATCAATTCCGTTTCGATGACAGAGGCATCGTCCACAGGATCAACACGGCCCTCAACGTGCGTCACGTCACCGTCTTCGAAACAGCGCACCACGTGGGCAATCGCGTCACATTCGCGAATGTTGGCCAAGAACTGGTTGCCAAGGCCCTCGCCTTTCGACGCGCCTTTCACCAAACCCGCAATGTCGACAAATGTCATACGTGTCGGGATGATCTGTTTTGAGCCTGCAATCTCGGCCAAAGCGTCAAGACGCGCATCAGGCACGCCAACTTCGCCCACATTGGGTTCAATCGTACAGAACGGAAAGTTCGCAGCCTGCGCAGCCGCGGTTTTCGTCAAAGCGTTAAAAAGTGTCGATTTGCCCACGTTTGGCAGCCCGACGATACCCATTTTGAAACCCATGGTGTGCTCCTAATTCACAGTCTTGCGCTGCATATAAGCGCAAAGCACACAAAGCAAGCAATCGAGAGCCCCATAGCCGCATTTGCCCCGCTAACAGTGCGGGATTGACCCAAAAGGTGCTATCGGCCCAGCAAAGCTTGCGTATAGTGACCATAGTGTTGTTCTTGCGTGGCCGTTCCAAAATGGTCGTTGTTTGGTGGTGATATGATGTTGAAAGCTTACGTGTTCCTAAAATCGACTGTTTTGCGGACCGCTGTTGCGGGTATTCTTATGGTGGCCCTGTCGGGTTTTGTCTGCGCCAAAACAGCCAGCGCATCAGATGCCCGCACCTATATATATGGCACAGGCGCCACCGCAAAAGGAGCGCGCGCCCTCAAGATTGATTTCTTTGCAGCCCAAAACACCTGCTCTGCGCTGCGGCCGACTGTCTTGTTAATCCACGGTGGCGGCTTTCGGATCGGGTCGCGCAACGCTGCCTCTTTGCGCGAGATTGCCGCGCAGCTGAATGCGCAAGGCTTCAACGCGGCCTCGATGGACTACCGTTTGGTGCGCGACAGACCTGTGCCTTCCATTGATGTTGCCAACCTCAAAGGCGCGAGGCAAAAGGTAGAAAATGCGGCCAATGCCGCCATTGAAGACACCGCCATGGCCATGCGCTGGATCGCAGCCAACGCGCAAAGCCTCTGCGCTGACCCGCATAAAATCGCGCTTTTGGGTACATCTGCGGGCTCTGTTATGGCGCTCTTCACCACCTATGCGCTGGACACATCGCCGGTGACGCGCCCCACCCCTTTGGCTGTGATTTCCTTTTGGGGCGGATACCTGACCCCCAGCGCTTTTGAACGTGGCGATCCCCCGCTGTTTTTGATCCATGGCACGAACGACCAAACCGTGCCCTATGCGCATAGTCTTGCCCTGCACAAAGCCGCCCGCGCCAAGGGCATTCCGGTATCTTTTCACACGGTTGTGGATGGCGGACATGGCTTTAAATCGATTGATCCGCTTACGGACACGATAGACGGCGTGCCAATTTTGGACGAAGTCATGGCATTTATTGCCGCTGCAGCCCAAGGAAACGCCCCTCCCACACAAACAACACGCACAAAGCACCGCGATTGACAGGGTTTCAAGATTGATGGGATTGATTTTTCGCCTCTTGTGCGGCACATCGGACGGACCAACCGAAGGAACAGACGATGACACGCATTGACGATAAATTTTCCGAGCTCAAAGCCGCAGGGAAAAAAGCTTTTGTGGCCTATGTTATGGCTGGCGATCCTGATGAAGCGAAAGCGCTGGAAATCGTCAAAGCCCTGCCTGCAGCAGGCGTGGACATCATCGAGTTGGGCATTCCCTTTACAGACCCAATGGCCGATGGTGGCACCATTCAATTGGCAGGCCAGCGCGCGCTTGAAGCCGGCATGACGCTGCAAAAAACATTGGATATGGCCGCCGCATTCCGCGAAACGGACGACACCACCCCGATCGTGATGATGGGCTATTACAACCCGATCTATTCACGCGGCGTGGACAAATTCTTGGTCGATGCCAAGGCAGCCGGCGTTGACGGATTGATCGTGGTCGATCTGCCGCCAGAAGAAGACGACGAGCTGTGCATCCCTGCCCAAGCGGCCGGATTGAACTTCATCCGCCTTGCCACACCGACAACCGATGAAAAACGCTTGCCGAAAGTGCTGACCAACACCTCTGGCTTTGTCTACTACGTGTCTGTGAACGGCGTGACCGGCGCGGCAGAAGCCTCTGGCGACAGTGTTGGACCGGAAGTGGCGCGGATCAAATCGCACACTGATTTGCCCGTGATCGTTGGCTTTGGTGTGAACACACCTGAAAAAGCCCGTGAAATTGCATCCATTGCGGATGGCACAGTCGTGGGCTCAGCCATCGTCAACCAAATCGCCCAAGGCAAATCCGTGGAAGAGGTCGCAGCCTTTGTCAAAGCCTTGGCAGACGGCGCACACAGCGCCTAGCACGCCATTTTAAAACGACAAACTCTTAAGGGGCCCTTGGGCTCCCTTTTGTTGATGGTAGGTCGCGAGTTTGTTCGAACTAAACCAGCCCAAAATCGCCAATAATTGGCGTCTCAAGGTCCAACTGATAAGCAGGTCACAATTTGACAGAGTTGGTCGGTGAGCGCACGATATCCTTCGGCGTTGGGGTGAAGCCCATCTGATGTCCACGCTGACACGTTATCCGCATATTCTCTCGGAGCAGCTAGAAATGTGCAGTGCGGTATCTGGCTGCAAGCCGCTTGTGTTTGTGAGTTTAGCTCTTTCCTAAACTGTTCGCGCTCCGTATCCAAAAAAGCAACCGGCAATGCTGCGCGCCAAATCAGCTTCTTTGCGGGGCCGTAGAGACGAAAAATATCTTCGACAAAGCCTTGAATTAGATCGGCGTCACGGTTTCGGATGGTGTCATTGATCCCGATGCCCACATACCAAACTGGAACATGCTGAACCAACTCGACGTCAGTTCGGGCTATCAAGCCGGGTATTGTATCTCGTCCGATACCAAGGTTCATTGAGTTGGGGACCACCGCGCTCGTCAGCCATCCTTCAATTATGGAATCTCCTATAAACGCGATTTGAACATCGGAACCAGCCAAAGCCTGCGCTATTGGGCGTCGGTGAATTCCCGTCATAGTGAGATAGTGTTGTGTCTCAGCAGCTGGCGTCATTTGACCCGTCACAAGTTGCGAGGCCTTTTGCCAGTACTTCTCCTTCGCGACTATCGAGAGTACTACAACAAACAAGACAATGTTGATAGCGAGTAGCAGCCTACTTCTTGTTGACGGATTCATGTTTTTAGGGCTCTCTTTTTATTCGGTGTGGTAACTAGGGCTAAAGCTGCCCCTTCAAAAAATGTGCGGCCTGTTCAAGCGCTTTAATCGCGCGGCCAATGCCCCGCAGATTTGGTGCGCAACACGAACATATCGGTCTCTTTGGTCGATTGTGATGCATCGCGCAAAAAGCCTGCTTTGATCAAAATCCACGCGGACGCAGGATTATCCACGGCAACACCGCCCATCAAAACGCTAGACGGGCCGGTTTTGGCCTTGGCCACGACCCCACGGATCAATTCGCTGGCATAGCCCTGCCCCCATGTGTCTTCAGAAAACAGATAGCCCAGATGCATCACCGGTGCGTCGCCCGCATCCCTGATGGCGACCAAAACAAACAGGCCCAAAATTTCGTTCGATTGGCGATTGATCACAAGAGAGACCTCGCTTTCAGCCGCGCGTGCATCAATCCAACCCGCGATGTCTGCCTTGTCTGGTGCAATCTGCATCGAGGGCGGCAGGTCTTTCAGAACCTCAGGCGTCAACATCTGTGCAAGACGCGCCTCAAGCGCCGCCCGCGCGGCCTCATCGCTCAGCGTTGCGGCCCAGTCTGACACCACAAGGCGTTCCGTTTCAAAATTTTGAAATCGCACCATAGACTTATATCTGCCCCTTCAAAAACTGCGCCGCTTGCGCCAAGGCGTTCAAAGACGGCGCGTAAAACTGCCCGTAATGAATAAAGCCATGGGGCACATCCGCAAAGAACGTGTAGGAAAACGGCACATTGGCTTGCGCCAGCCCTGCGGCCAACCATTTGGTGTCTGACGCAAGACAATCTTGTTCGGCTTCGCACAAATAGGCAGGCGGCAGGTCTTGCAACTTGGCCCCCGTCAAATCGCCATATTTGGGATCACTGTGCCCTGCGATATACCAATCCCACATGCGCGCCATCGCCTCAGTCGTCAAACCATGATCGCCCGCGCCAAAGGCCTTATGCGATGTCGTGTCAAACACCCGCCGATAACAGCCGTACCACAACAGCATCGCCGAAATCACATCGCCGCGCCCAGCGTCGCGCAAGCGCAAAGCAGCCGCCAAAGCAAGGTTCGCCCCCGCACTATCGCCACCGACGACAATCTTGGCCTCCGGATTGGCCACAATAGTGTCGTCGATCAACTGCATGATCGCGTCTAAGCCTGCTGGGTACGGGTCTTCGGGGGCCAGCGGATAATCAGGCCCGATCACTTCAAGGCCGGTAAGTGCTGCCAAATCTGTCATGATGCCACCGTGGGTGACAGTATCGCAGTTCACCCAACCGCCGCCATGCACATATATAATAATGGCTGAGCGGTCGACTGATGCAGGCACAAAGTGCCGCAATGTGCCGACCTGCGATATCTCGACCTGATCCGCATAGCGCCCCACAAGACCCACCCGCGCCGCGCGCGAAGCTGCGCGCACAGCTGGCATGTTGTCCTTGGTTTCCGCCACAAGGTTTTGCGAAGAATGACGTGCGGCAATCTCCAAAAACGTTGGATCGGGGCGCTTGGAACTTGGATCGGTCATAGATGTGTCTCCTATTCTTATAACTTTCGCCGCGACGTCGCGACGGCACAAGCGAAAACAGTCAGTGCCGGAACGAGTTTTTCTTGCCGCATCCCGCAAAAGGCACTAATTCAGCCCTTCACAGGTCTTTGACACACGCGAGAATACACCGATGATCCAGACGCCTTACTATCTCATCGATAAAACCCGTCTTTTGCCAAACATGGAAAAGATTGCGCGTCTGCGTGAGTTGTCTGGGGCCAAAGCTTTGTTGGCGCTCAAATGCTTTGCCTCATGGCCAGTATTTGATTTCATGTCCGACTATATGGATGGCACCACCTCGTCGTCTTTGTATGAGGTCAAACTGGGCCGCGAAACATTTGGTGCGGATAAAGCCAAGGAAACCCACGCCTATTCCGTGGCTTGGGCAGATCATGAAATCGACGAGGTCTTGCGCGTCTCTGACAAGGTGATTTTCAACACAGCCGCGCAGTTGCAGCGGTTTGAAACCCAGTCACGCGACCACACACGTGGCCTGCGGGTGAACCCTGGCGTGTCGACCTCTGACTTTGATCTGGCCGACCCCGCCCGCCCGTTTTCGCGCTTGGGCGAACACACGGCTGAGGGCATCGCGCCTGTCGCTGACCTGATTTCTGGCTTTATGTTTCACAACAATTGCGAGAACGACGACTTCGACCGCTTTGACGAGATGCTCGGCCATATCGAAGACCGCTTTGGCGCGCTGATCAAGCGGATGCAGTGGATCTCGCTCGGTGGCGGCATTCATTTCACCGGCGAAGGTTATCCGTTGGAGCGCTTTGCAGAACGTCTCAAACGCTTTGCGGGCGAAAACGAAGTGCAAGTGTACTTGGAGCCGGGCGAGGCCGCGATCACAGGCTCGACCACGTTGGAAGTCACCGTTCTGGACACGCTGCACAACGGCAAAAACCTTGCCATCGTCGATAGCTCGATCGAAGCGCATATGCTGGATCTGTTGATCTACCGCGAAAGCGCCAAGATCAGCCCAAATACAGGCGCGCATGATTGGATGGTCTGCGGAAAATCCTGCCTTGCGGGGGATATCTTTGGCGAATTCAAGTTCGAAAACGCGCTCAAAACCGGTGACCGTCTGTCCATCCAAGACGCAGCAGGCTACACCATGGTCAAGAAAAATTGGTTCAACGGTGTTAAAATGCCAGCCATCGCCGTGCGCGAGCTGGACGGCACCGTCAATCTTGTGCGTGACTTCGATTACGCCGATTTTAAAGCTGCCTTGGGATAATCGCCCTGCAGCATCACACTTAAACCCAGCAAAGGGGGTCTTTTGAATTGACAAAGAACGTACTCATCATCGGCGCTGGCGGCGTCGCTCAGGTCGTGCTGCACAAATGTGCGCAAAACAACGATGTGTTTGGCGAGATTCATATCGCCAGCCGCACGCTTTCCAAATGCGAAAGCTTGCTTGAGACAGTCGCAGAGAAAAACGCGATGAAACAAGAGGGCGTTCTTGCGGCCCACCAAGTCGATGCAATGGACACAAGCGCCGTTGTTGCCTTGATCCAAAAAGTCGGCGCTGAGATTGTTATCAACGTGGGCTCTGCCTTTGTGAACATGACCGTTTTGGATGCCTGCATTGAAACGGGTGCAGCCTATATCGACACGGCCATTCACGAAGATCCGAAAAAGATTTGCGAGACACCGCCATGGTACGGCAATTACGAATGGAAAAAGCGCGATCTGTGCGCCGAGAAAGGCATCACCGCCATCTTGGGCGCGGGCTTTGATCCGGGCGTGGTCAATGCTTTCGCGCGCTTTGCGATTGATGAGTTCATGGACGAGGTCACTTCGATCGATATCGTCGACATCAACGCAGGCGATCACGGCAAATATTTCGCCACCAACTTTGATCCTGAGATCAACTTCCGCGAATTCACTGGCGTTGTGTATTCATGGCAAAACGGCGCTTGGCAGACCAACCAGATGTTTGAAATCGGCAAGGTCTGGGACATGCCTGTCGTCGGCCCATCGCAGGCCTATATGTCTGGTCACGACGAGGTGCATTCCCTGTCTGCCAACTACCCGCAAGCCGATGTGCGGTTCTGGATGGGCTTTGGCGACCACTATATCAACGTCTTTACAGTGTTGAAAAACCTCGGGCTTTTGTCCGAACAGCCTGTGATGACCGCCGAAGGCCAAGAAGTCGTGCCGCTTAAAGTGGTCAAAGCCGTCTTGCCTGACCCGTCTTCCTTGGCGCCAAACTACACGGGCAAAACCTGTATCGGTGATTTGGTCAAAGGCACAAAAGACGGCGAACCTGTTGAGGTGTTTGTCTACAACGTCGCCGACCACAAAGAGGCCTATAACGAGATTGGTTCCCAAGGTATTTCCTTCACCGCGGGCGTGCCGCCTGTGGCAGCAGCGATGCTTGTCGCGTCTGGTGAATGGGATGCGAAAACCATGCGCAATGTTGAAGAGCTCGATCCAAAACCGTTCTTCACCATCATGGACCGCATTGGCTTGCCAACGCGCGTACAGATCGGCGGGCTTGGCGGCAAAGACCAAGCTTGGAACGCCTAAAAGCACGAAACGTCTTAACGAAAGGCCCGCACATTTGGCGGGCCTTTTGCGTGTTTACGCCTCACATTTGACGCAAGTCGTGCGGCAAATTGGTGAGAGGTCACAAACAGGATTGCACCAAACGGCCTGAATTGGTAACTGAACATAACCAATTCAGAACAAAGGGGCGCATTATGGCCGTTATCACCAACATCAACGACCTCAAACGTCAACACAAACGACGCACCCCGAAAATGTTCTATGACTACTGCGAAAGCGGGTCTTGGACTGAACAAACCTTTCGCGAAAACACCTCTGACTTTGATCAAATCCGGTTTCGCCAACGCATTGCGGTGAATATGGAAGGCCGCTCAACAGCGACCAAAATGATTGGCCAAGATGTTGCTATGCCTGTGGCGCTGGCCCCTGTTGGATTGACCGGCATGCAATGTGCTGACGGTGAAATCAAAGCCGCGAAAGCCGCCGAAAAGTTCGGCGTGCCCTTTACGCTGTCCACGATGTCAGTGTGCTCAATCGAAGAAGTCGCGAAACACACGACCAAGCCGTTTTGGTTCCAGCTCTATGTGATGCGCGACCAAGAGTTTTTGGAAAACATCATCCAGCGCGCCAAGGATGCCAAATGTTCGGCGCTGGTGTTGACGCTCGATCTGCAAATCTTGGGTCAACGCCACAAGGATTTGAAAAACGGGCTTTCCGTGCCTCTGCGCCCGTCCATCGGCAACGTCCTTGATCTGGCGACGAAATGGCGTTGGGGCCTTGGCATGCTGGGCACAAAGAACAAGAGCTTTGGCAACATCGTCGGCCATGCCCGTGGTGTTAGCAACATGGGGTCGCTGTTCACTTGGACGGCAGAGCAATTTGATCCGCGCCTTGATTGGGACAAAATCGCCAAGATCAAAGAAATGTGGGGCGGGCCGCTGATCCTGAAAGGTATCATGGAACCTGAAGATGCTCTGAAAGCCGTTGCGGTTGGTGCCGATGCCATCATCGTGTCGAACCACGGCGGGCGTCAGTTGGATGGGGCTTTGTCGTCGATCAAAATGCTGCCTGCGATTATGGAGGCTGTTGGCGATCAGATCGAAGTGCATCTTGATAGTGGCATTCGCTCTGGCCAAGACGTGCTCAAGGCCATCGCGATGGGGGCCAAAGGCACCTACATTGGCCGCGCGTTTATTCACGGGTTGGGTGCCAATGGCGAAGCGGGCGTGACCCAAGCGCTGGAGGTGATCCACAAAGAAATGGACACAACCATGGCGCTGTGTGGTCGCAGACATATCGAAACCATGGACCGCGATACGATCTTGGTGCCCAAAAACTTTGCTGGTGAATGGGACTAAGTCGCGTGATTTAACGCTCAGCGCGGCGATGTTTCACGGCCAAAACAGCCGGAATGATCGCCGCGACCATCACGGCCACAACGCCAAAGGCAACGCGTAGCCCCCAGTGTTCGGAAATAAACCCGATCAAGGCAGGCCCCACAAAGAACCCCGTAAAACCAAACATCCATGCCCGTGAAATCGCAATAGCGCGGTGTTCACGGTGGACAAGTTTGCCCAGCAGCGAGTTGGCGGTGGGCACGATGACAGCCATACCGATGGCCGAAATCCCGATCCCAATCAGCGCCACAGCCTGTGTCGGTGCGACGGCCATCACGCCCGACCCGATCACGCCGAACACCCCCGACCATAAAACAACGCGCTCTTCGCCAAGTTTTTCGGTGAACACCTGCCCCAGCAGACGAAAGACGCACATAACAAGGCCAAGTGTGGTGGGGCCAAAACTGCCATGTCCCGCAGCCCCGCCCAGCTCGCGTTCAAGAAACAGGGCCGACCAAGACTCTGTGGCGTTTTCGCCCAGAAACGACACGAAAAGCATCACTGCGACCATCAAAATATAGAACCATGGCAAGGTGGTCGGCGCAGGCGCTTGATCCGCGTCACGGCTGACAGGTTGCCAATTCTTTTCCCACGTCAAAACACTGGCAAGCACCAAGACGACGCCCATCAGCGGAAAGACTTGGGCAATATCCATGCCGGAGCGCCGCATGCCGCCCACAACCAAAGCTGACAGTCCAAAACACAAGGAAAACATCGCGTGATTGATGTTCATCAAATGCAATCCGTGGCGCTCTTCGAGCTGTGACAGCCGCATATTGGCGTTGATATCAAGACTGGCGACCCCGCCCCCCAATGCGATCATCATCCCAAACAGGAAGGGGATCGAATGGGCAAAAATCGGCAATTGCATCAAGACCACGAGCGCGCAAGCAAGCGTCGGCAACAGGTATTTTCCCAAGGCATCGGATATCTTTGGCGCAAGAAACATCGCCGCCATCCCGCCAATTGCGGCCCCCATGAGAGCAGCCCCCAGTTGTGCATCTGACGCCCCCGCTTGCGCTTTGACGTCAGGCACCATTGCAGCAAACGTGCCCCAGTACAGGCCGACGATGCCAAGACCAACGAACGGTCCACGCGACACTTGAATGGCTTTGATCATCGACATAATGTCCTCCCAGACGGTCCAGCGCTTGGCGTGTCACATGCAAAATGGCCACATTCAAAGCGCTTTGATCACGGTAAGACAAAGTGAAACGTCAAACAATATGGCATGGCGCGGTGCAAAGTCACTCTTTGTGACGCGACATTACAAAAAGCACTTTCATTTTCAGAGAATCTCGCCTATACGCGCGACTTCACGCGGGTCTACAGCCTTGGAGGAGGCCCGCCCTAAAACATTGGAGAATTATTATGGCTGGTCAGATTCCTGATTTTGTAGCCACGGAACGTACGGGGACAGGCAAGGGCGCCGCTCGTCAAGCACGTCGCGATGGCTTGGTTCCAGGTATCGTATACGGTGGTGAAGCAGATCCTTTGCCGATCAACATCCCGTTCAACGTTCTTTTGAAGCGTCTTAAGCAAGGCCGTTTCTTGTCCACTTTGTTCAACCTCAAAGTTGAAGGCCAAGAAGACGTTCGTGTGATCTGCCGCGGTGTTCAGCGCCACGTTGTTAAAGATCTTCCAACACACGTTGATTTCATGCGTCTTAAGCGTACTTCACGCATCAACCTCTTCATCCCTGTTGAGATTGTTGGCGAAGAAGAAGCGCCTGGCATGAAAAAAGGTGGCGTTGTTACGCACGTTCGCACTGAGGTTGAACTCATGGTGACTGCAGGCGACATCCCAGAAAAGATCACATTGGACGTATCCGGTGGCGAACTTGGTTCTGTGTACCACATTTCTGACGTTACGCTTCCTGAAGGCGCACGCTCTGTGATTGACCGCGATTTCGTTATTGCAAACATCACAGCACCTGCTGGCTTGGGTTCATCTTCTGACGAAGACGAAGCAGAAGCACCAGAAGCGGAAGCAGCTGAAGAAGCATAAGCTTCGACACACTGCGACGACATTGAAACGCGGTCCCTCGGGGCCGCGTTTTTTTGTGTCTGGGTGTTTTGCGATCAGCGTTAACCGCTTGGGCCTTGTCAGGTTTGGTCGTCTGTTGCCAACACACGGTCGATCCAACGGGTCGCCAAGCTCGGCCATGCCTCGTGGCTGCCATTACGGTCACGCAAGGCAAAGCCGTGGGGTGCCTTCGAAAACACATGCAAATCATAGTCCAGTTCAAGCGCAGATGCCGTCTGCGCAAACCGAAGCGCGTTTTCAACCGCAACCTGCCGATCCAACAGCGCATAGGCCAAAAACACGGGCACGTCGGGGCATCCGTGCGGGTGTTCAGCAAAGCCAATGGGCCACGCGTCATAGAACGCTTGTTTTTCGGCCGGCGGAAAATCTGGCTTGCCCACGGGAAATTTATGATCGCGGTGATTGGTGTTCAGCGGCGCATAGGCAATCACCGCGCCTTTTGATTGAAGCGCATGCGGCTGGCACGCCATCACGCCAGAAAGATGCCCGCCAGACGACAAGCCAAAATGAATCAAAGGCAGCTGGGGCGTCTGACCCGCAAGGTGGTCCAACGCCAAAAGCCCGTCTTGCAAGGCTATATCAGCCCCGAACTGTCCCCCCGCCCCATCAGGCGTGCCAGGCAATCGGTGCACCAAGATATGCGCCTCGATCCCCAAAGTTGCGAGCCACAGCGCGACCTCCACCCCTTCTTTGTCGTACACCAGTTTGGTGTAGCCACCGCCGACATACACGAGCGCACGCGCGCGCGGCGACGGGACGGAGAAGGAATGCAGCTCAGCCGCACCGACTGTTTCAAATATACGATTGGGCCACTGACCCGTCAGGGCATTCTTTTGCCCATCGCCAGACCGTTCAAGCGTGTGAATGGTTGGCGTCGGTGCGGTTACAGGAACATCCGGAATGTCAGGGAACGTCTAAAGTCTTTCAAACTAAGTCATTGCGTCGCGACTTTGCCCGTCACAGCAAGGTTTGAAAAGGGAACACTGCATCGATTTAAGCAAAAAGGAAACGTCACTTGGCGCGGGTCTTTCCAGAGCCTCCCTCAAATCCCCTATAGCGCGCCGCGCTGCCTTGGCCTAAAACGGCTACAAACAGGAGACCTTTCATGAAGCTTTTTGTCGGCCTTGGTAATCCCG
Organism: Pacificibacter sp.; assembly: GCF_039769035.1. Lineage (NCBI taxonomy): Bacteria > Pseudomonadati > Pseudomonadota > Alphaproteobacteria > Rhodobacterales > Roseobacteraceae > Pacificibacter > Pacificibacter sp. The sequence continues at coordinate 3,778 of NZ_JBDMZG010000043.1, read as the reverse complement.
GTGCGAAATACGCGGGCAACCGTCACAACATTGGATTTATGGTGCTGGACCGTATCGCTGAAAGTGGCTTTGCCCCGTGGCGCGCCAAGTTTCAAGGCAAGGTGTCCGAAGGCAAGCTTGGCTCTGAAAAGGTGATCCTGCTTAAGCCTGAAACCTTTATGAACCTGTCAGGGCAATCCGTTGGCGAAGCCATGCGGTTTTACAAGCTCACCCCTGCGGATGTCGTGGTCTTTCATGACGAGTTGGATCTAGCCCCCGGCAAGGCGCGTGTGAAAACCGGTGGCGGCCATGCGGGGCACAATGGCTTGCGGTCCATCCATCAACACATCGGCGCAGAGTATGACCGCGTGCGCTTGGGCATCGGGCACCCCGGCCACAAGGACCGTGTGTCGGGGTATGTGTTGTCGGACTTTGCCAAAGCTGACGAAAACTGGCTGGATGATCTGATCCGTGGCTGTGTCGATGGCGCGGCTGCACTGGCGGCTGGGGACGCGGCCAAGTTTGGCAATGCGGTGGGCCTGCGGGTCAATCCGCCGCGCTCTTCTGGCACCAAGCCACCTGCTGACGCAAAAGGCCCACGGCAGGCTCCAACGGCCAAACCAAGCAAGCCACAAGCGCCTGCTCCGGATACACGCAGCGCCTTGGAAAAGCTGAAGGACAAATTCAAATGATCACGCCTGATCCAAGTGAAAACGTAGTCGGTGGCCCGCTTGAGCTGTGTTCAAGCAATCCCGTGACGGGGTTTTTCCGCGACGGCGCTTGTAACACTTGCGCCGAAGACACGGGGTCACACACTGTCTGCGCCATTATGACGGCCGAGTTTTTGGCGTTTTCAAAATATGTGGGCAACGACCTGTCGACGCCTCATCCCGAATATGGGTTTCAAGGGTTGAAAGCGGGCGATGCTTGGTGCCTGTGCGCCAGTCGGTTTTTGCAAGCCTACGACGAAGGATGTGCGCCCAAAGTGAGACTTGCCAGCACACACAAGCGCGCCCTCGAGATCGTTCCATTGGCGGTCTTAAAGGCCAATGCTGACGCTGAAAGTTAAGTCTTAGACCCGACCCGCGCCATTGCAGCATCATCCATCAGATCATCAATAAATAGGCTCAAAAGCTGTTGGCTCCCGCCCACGGAGGCCTTGCGGTAGATGGCGTTCGTCTGCGCCTTAACGGTCCCTTCAGAGGTCTCGCGCAAGGCTGCAATATCTGCAATCGACATGCCTTTGATCAAAAACAATGCGACGTCCCGCTCTGCAGGCGTCAAAGACCACCCCCGAAATCGCTCGTCTATCACTTCGGCAAAGGCCGTCGATGCAATGCGCAATTTGTCTTCGGCTTGGCGCTTTTGCGACACGCTTCGGTTCAGTGCGATGGCACCAGTCACAACGCCAAGGATAAGACCGACCGCGGCCCCAATTTCAATCATCTCGCGCACGCGCCACGCCACAGGCTCAGCGCGCAAACCAAACAAAGATGACAAGATATCAGACACAAAGAAGAACGCGCAAAGAGCTTGAACAACGAGGATCGTCAAAATGATGTATCGGTCTTTCATCTCACCTCGTCGAGCTTTCGCCACACTCACACAGCAACCTAACACGCATCATCCTAGTGCTCTTCCTCTTCGGGTTCGTCTTCTTCGTCGGGCTCATCCTCTTCGTCGGGCTCGTCTTCCTCGTCAGGTTCGTCCTCTTCGTCAGGCTCGTCTTCTTCGTCAGGCTCGTCCTCGTCATCAGGCTCATCATCATATGAATCGTCGTATGAATCGTCGCTTCTGTCGTCATCATCGTCGTCAGAACCAGCCTGAGACCCCTCATTCTCACCAGAACCTTGTGATGCGCCTTGATCCTGATCAGAGGAATCGAAAATTTGATCTGAAATTGTGGTCCAAAAATCGCGCAAGATTTCACCCGTTCTTGGGTTGATGATAATTTCTCTGCGCTGGTTCCCGCCAATCGCCACAAAACGAGTCCGCCCAAGCAAGGTGCGGTTCACCGTGATTTGCGAATACCCCTGCGCACGGAGTTGCCGAACGATTTGATCGCTCACGCTGGGCGTTTGAGCGAGTGCAGCGCTGGCATTCATTCCGATGGCCAGCAAGCTGATCACAAAATATCTACGGTCCATCTGGATCCTCTGTGCATGGGACGGCGCGCAATGTTTTGCACGCCGCCTGATTACGTCAGTCAAAAAGACTGAAACGCCTTAGCTGATGTCATCTTCTTCGTCGTCATCGTCTTCTTCGTCGTCGTCATCTTCTTCGTCATCATCGTCGTCGTCATCATCGTCATCATCATCGTCGTCGTGATCATCGTCGTCGTGATCATCGTCATCATCGTGATCGTCATCATCGTGATCGTCATCATCGTCATCATCGTCGTCGTCGTCATCATCGTCGTCATCATCATATAGATCATGGTAATCTTCTGACGTCACCTTCACTTCAACATTGGGATCGTCACTTACAAGAGCTTGCACGTGGCCAGTTTCATCTTCCAAAATTTCGTTCGTATTGAGGTCAATGATCATTTCGCGCTTGCTACCATCAGGGCGGATCGCTTCGATCTTAAGCGTATTTGGCCCGCGCTTCACTTCGATACGTGTGTAGCCAAGCTCTTGAAACTGAGCCACAACACTGTCCACTTGAGGATCAGCGAAAGCAACACTGGTCAAAAGCATACCAGCAGCAGAGAGCGTTAAAAGACGTTTTTTCATGATCTTATCCCTTTGTATCCATGCGCATCAAACTGCGCGGTGCTCCTATCCAGCCCCATATTCACGCTCCCCGCCATTCACCGAAGGTTTAAATCAGCTAACCTAAACCAAAGCATGACGTCTATAAACTTGGGTTTATCCGCATGCGTGACGCCACATTGAACGTAAAAACGCAAAACGCGAGGCCATGACAGCCTCGCGTTTCAAATGTCGGAAAGCTTTGGAAAAGCTTATTCCATGTCGCGCCCTTCAGCGCCCATTTCGATGCCCAAATGACGCGCAACGGTGAAGATGTCTTTGTCACCACGCCCACACATGTTCATGACAATGATGTGGTCTTTGGGCAAAGTCGGCGCGATTTTCATCACATGCGCCAGCGCGTGGGATGGCTCAAGCGCAGGAATAATGCCTTCCGTGCGACATGAGAATTGGAACGCTTCCAAGGCTTCTTTGTCAGTGATGGCAACATATTCGGCGCGTTTGGTATCATTCAACCAAGCATGCTCAGGACCGATGCCGGGGTAGTCAAGACCCGCAGAAATCGAGAACCCTTCCAAAATTTGCCCGTCGTCGTCTTGCAAAAGATACGTGCGGTTGCCGTGCAAAACGCCCGGACGCCCGCCTGTCAAAGACGCACAGTGTTCCATCTTGTCGTTCACGCCCTTGCCGCCAGCCTCAACACCGATGATACGCACACTTTCGTCGTCAAGGAACGGATAGAACAGGCCCATCGCATTAGACCCGCCGCCGATGGCTGCAATCACGGTGTCAGGCAAACGCCCCTCGCCTTCGTGCTCTGGCAGCTGCCAGCGGACTTCTTTGCCGATGATGGATTGGAAATCGCGCACCATTTCTGGGTAAGGGTGCGGGCCAGCCACAGTACCGATACAGTAAAACGTGTTGTGCACATTGGTCACCCAATCGCGCAGACCATCGTTCATCGCGTCTTTCAGCGTGCCACGACCAGACGTCACAGGCACCACTTCAGCGCCGAGAAGCTTCATGCGGAACACGTTGGGCGCTTGGCGTTCAACGTCATGCGCGCCCATGTAGATCACACACTC
>NZ_JBDMZG010000042.1:0-15376 GCF_039769035.1 Pacificibacter sp. | reverse complement strand
TGGCAAGGCCGCGTAAAACAGGATGTTGGAGCGTGCGCCCATCATTGATGGCTTTTTGCCGTCAAAAGGACGTGGCTTTGGCGCGCGCGCGGATGCGGGCGTTTCCGTTGATCCATTTGGTGAGTATTTCGAGCCGTATTTCTGTGCCATGCCTATACGCCTTGCGCGCCAATCGTCGCATATAGGGTCAATGCAACAAGCAGATAAAATGCTAATTTTTTAGCTCCGTTGGCACTCATCGGACAATCTCTCCACTGTTGGAGGGCACGCGCCCTCATACCCCTTAAGGGATTGCTATAAGATATAGGAAACAATTGCTGTTCAGAAAAGGGGTAAGCGCGGGGAAGCTGGTTGAGTTGCTCCCCCCAAAGGCTTGGTTCGAACGCGTTTAGCTGCGTTTTTTACCGCCAAAACCACCGCCGCGTGGCCCGTTGCCACCGCGTGATCCGCTTGATGGTTTGTCGCCGTGGGATTTAAACCCTTTGGCGCGCCCACCGTCAACGCTGCCGCGCGATTTGTAGCCTGCGGATTTGAATTCTGGTTTTCCGTCACGGTCGCCAGATTTGCCTTTGTAGCCGCCGCCCTTTGGGCCGCGATCATCGCGGTCGCCACGTGACTTGAAATCGCCACCCTTCGCTCCGCGATCTCCAAAGTCATCACGAGATTTGAAGCCGCCACCTTTGGGACCACGCTCATCGCGGTCGCGTGCATCTGAGCGACCAAAGCTTTCTTTGCGCGGGCCGCCGGGCTTGCCGCCACGGCTGACTTGGCGACGCGGTTCCCGTGGCTCTGACGGATGGTCGATGTCTGAGGCAAACGGATCCACGCCAAGCTGATCGCGCAAAACGCGGGCTTTGACTTCTTCGGCTTGACCCGGTTTCAGCGTGCCCAAACGGAATGGACCGTAGGAAATGCGCATCAGGCGGTTCACGATCACGCCGATATGTTCCATCGCGCGACGCACCTCGCGGTTGCGGCCTTCGCGGATGCCCACTGTGAGCCAAGCGTTGGCCCCTTGTTGGCGATCAAACACCACTTCCATGGGTTGGAAATCTTCGCCATCAATCGTGACGCCTGCACGCAATTGATCGAGCAATGCCTCTGACGGAGATCCTTTGACGCGCACACGGTATTTGCGCAACCAGCCCGTATCTGGCAGCTCAAGCTTGCGTTTTAAGGCGCCATCATTCGTGAGCAGCAAAAGCCCCTCTGAGTTCAAATCGAGACGACCGACTGAGAGCACGCGCGGCAAGCCTGCAGGCAGGTTTTCAAACACGGTCTTGCGGCCGAGTTCGTCTTTTTCCGTGGTCACGAGGCCAATTGGCTTGTGATACAGCCACAGGCGGGGCGGTTCTGCTTCGCCGATCTGTTGGCCGTCGACGGTGATGCGATCACTTGGTAAAACGTTCAAGGCGGGGGAGACAACCTTGCGGCCGTTCACAGTCACGCGGCCTTCCTCGATAATGACCTCGCAATCGCGGCGCGAGGCAACGCCTGCGCGCGCCAGAACTTTGGCGATCCGGTCACCGGGGCGCGTTCCATCTGCGCCAGCCTCAGGGCCTTTGGCGGGCGCTGTCTTGGGCGCGCCTTTCTTAGCGTATGGGTTCACAGCGGGCTTTTTGTAAGTTTTGCCTTCGCCATGGCTGCGCGAGCCTTTGCTTTTGGAAACAAAGGAAGGCGCTGAGCGTGCACCGCGGGCGGGTTTTTTATCTGAATCGCGTGTCATGGCTTGGCAATAGCGAGGGTTTGGTCCCTTGGGAAGGGGGCAAACCGTGTGCTTGCCCTGCATTTGCACGTCTTACGCTTGTTTTGAGCGCAAATCCGCGCCAATAACAGGTCATGAGCTTTAGATCTTACATGGATATTGCTTTGGCCGAGGCCAAAGACGCAGGCGCGCGCGGCGAAGTGCCTGTGGGGGCCGTTATTGTGTCTAAGTCAGGGGATGTCGTTGCGCGCGCGGGCAATCGCACCCGTGAATGGAATGATCCGACCGCCCACGCCGAAGTTGTTGCCATCCGCGCCGCCTGTGCTGATCTGGGGCAGGAACGCCTTACGGGCTATGATTTGTACGTTACATTGGAGCCATGCCCAATGTGCGCGGCAGCCATTTCAAACGCACGTATCGCGCGGCTGTATTACGGGGCAGGGGACGCGAAATCTGGTGGCGTCGCGCAAGGCCCTCGGGTGTTTTCGCACAGCCAATGCCACCACGCGCCCGAGGTCTATGATGGGATCGCCGCGGAGCCGTCTGAAGCCTTGTTAAAATCGTTTTTTGAGGCGCGCCGAAAGCCGTGACCGAGAGATTTCTTGTCACAGCATGGGGCGCTTTTGAAAAACTTGGCCTTGGTAATGGCCGTTTATCGCGCACATATGCTTGAAGTGCAGGGTGCCGCGCGATAAAGCCGTATCAAATATGATTTCTGCGCACACTGAAGAGTCTGCGCACATGCTAAAAACGGAGTTGCCCCATGTCGATCGACATTGATACCGCACGCCGCGTTGCATCGCTTGCACGCATTCGGGTTGAAGAAGACGCGTTGCCCGAGTTGGCCGAAGAATTCAACGCCGTGTTGGGCCTTATCGAGCAACTTACAGAAGTGGATGTTGAAGGCATTGAGCCGATGACATCCGTGACGCCGCAGCGTTTGAAGCGCCGTGAAGACGTGATCACTGATGGCGATCAACAAGATAAAATTTTGAAAAACGCCCCAGATGCGCGCGAAGGCTTTTTCGCTGTGCCGAAAGTGGTGGAGTAAGCGCTATGACTGATCTTAACACATTGACATTGGCCGATGCGCGCGACGGTTTGCGCAAAGGTGAGTTCACCTCCAGCGATTTGACAGAGGCCTGCCTGACATCGATTGAGGCTGCTGGCAAACTTAACGCATTCGTTCACGACACATCCGAACAAGCACGCGAACAGGCCAAAGCCGCAGATGTACGCATCGCAGCCGGTGATGCACCGAACATGTGTGGTCTGCCGATTGGCGTAAAAGATGTTTTCGCGACCAAAGGCCAACCAACTCAGGCGGCGTCGTTCATTTTGAACGGTTTTAAGCCGGAATACGAAAGCACGATCACATCCAAGTTGTTCGATGCTGGCGCTGTGATGCTTGGCAAGTTGAACATGGATGAGTTCGCGATGGGCTCTTCCAATGAAAACTCGGTCTACGGCCCTGCGATCAACCCATGGAAAATTGATGACCGCGATTTGACACCAGGTGGGTCTTCTGGTGGCTCTGCGGCAGCAGTTGCAGCGGACTTGTGTTTGGCGGCGACCGGCACAGACACCGGCGGTTCAATCCGTCAGCCTGCAGCCTTTACTGGCACGGTTGGCATCAAGCCGACATACGGTCGGTGCTCACGTTGGGGCGTTGTCGCCTATGCGTCCTCTTTGGATCAAGCTGGTCCGATGACCAAGTCTGTGCGCGATGCTGCGATTATGCTGGAAGCCATGGCTGGACATGATGCGAAAGACAGCACGTCGGCTGATTTGGCCGTGCCTGATTTCGAAGCCATGATCACCGGCGACATCAAAGGCAAAAAGATCGGTATCGCCAAAGAGTACCGCATCGAAGGCATTTCCGATGAGATCGCGAAATTGTGGGACGATGGCGCTGCGATGTTGCGCGATGCGGGCGCTGAGATTGTGGACGTGTCTTTGCCGCACACCAAATACGCTTTGCCTGCTTACTATGTGATCGCACCGGCCGAGGCCTCTTCCAACCTCGCACGGTATGACGGTGTTCGCTATGGGCACCGCGCACAGATCGATGCCGCCGAAGGCATTGATGATATGTACGAAAAGACCCGCGCTGAAGGCTTTGGCCACGAAGTGCAGCGCCGTATCATGGTTGGGACTTATGTTTTGTCTGCAGGCTTCTACGACGCCTATTACAACCGCGCGCGCAAAGTGCGCACATTGATCAAGCGCGACTTTGAACAGGTGTTTGCAAGCGGTGTGGATGCCATTCTGGCGCCAACAACGCCGACTGCTGCGTTTGGCATTGGCGAAGTCACTGGCGCAGACCCAATTGAGATGTATCTCAATGACGTGTTCACCGTGACGTTGAACATGGCGGGACTGCCCGGCGTTTCCGTTCCAACGGGGCTGTCCTCTGCTGGTTTGCCGCTTGGTCTTCAGCTGATTGGGCGTCCATGGGAAGAGGGCGATCTGCTAAATATTGCTCATAGTCTTGAGCAGTCCGCCGGATTTGTTTCCAAGCCAAGCAAATGGTGGTAACCCTGTTCTCAATGTTCAATTTTCTGGGAGACGCGTGATGCGCCGTGCCGCTTTTGCTGTGATATCTTTGGCTGTGTTGACGGCCTGTTCTATGCGTGTGCCAAATAGTGGTGCGGGCGTCGGGTTTGATACGTTTTCGGATTACCAATCGACGCTCGAAGCTGAGTTGATCGCAAACGGCGAAGGCGGCAATGACCCAGTCTTGGTCGAAGAACAAGGCACCCCTGCACCAGCCTCTGACCTTGCCGATGAGGCGATGGCTGCCATTGGGCGCAGCTCCGATGCGCCAGCTTCAGAAGGCCCTGCCGATCCAACGGGCCAATTTACACAAGTTCTTGGCGATGACTCTATTCGCACGGTCGAGAACGACGCGGGTATTTCGGCTGAGAACGATTTCTCTGCCGTCTCGTCCGAGCGCACCATCGAGCAAGATGCAGCACGTGTTGCGGCCAACAAAGAAGCATACCAAACGGTTGAGACAACTGCATTGCCGGCGCGCCCATCAGGGGCCAAGACGTCTTTGGTTGCCTTTGCCTTGTCGACTACAAATGCGGTCGGCCAACCCTTGTATTCACGCCTGATCTTGGGCGCAGAATCGCGTGCTGCGCGCAACTGTGCGAAATACCCATCACCAGACTTGGCTCAAGAAGCCTTTTTGGCGGGGGGCGGACCTCAGCGCAATGCGAGGGGTCTTGACCCAGACGGGGACGGTTTTGCCTGTTCTTGGGATCCGCATCCCTTCCGTTTGGCCGCTGGCCGCAACTAAAACAACATGAGCAAGCTAGAGTGCCTTTCCCATGCATCGCCCAATTTTGGCGAGCGCAAGGGTGGGGCTGTGCCTGACATTGTTGTGTTGCATTACACAGCCATGGCGTCCGCTGAAGAGGCCATTGCGCGGCTTTGCAATCCCGAGTTTGAAGTCTCTGCGCATTATCTGATCGACCCGAAAGGGCGCATCATTCAAATGGTCGATGAGGCCAAACGCGCGTGGCACGCGGGCGCTGGGCGGTGGGGCGATGTGACGGATGTCAATTCGCGCTCCATCGGTATCGAATTGGCCAACGCTGGCAACATGCCTTTTGCCGCCGCGCAAATGGATGCTTTGGAAGAGCTTCTGCACGACATCAATACCCGACATGCTATTGCGCCAGAGCGGGTCATTGGTCATTCCGATATGGCGCCGCGCCGCAAAATTGATCCGGGTCCGCGGTTCGACTGGCGTCGATTGGCGCTGGGCGGATTGTCGGTTTGGAGCGAGAACACCACGCCATTGACTGTCGATGAAAATCGCTTTTCGGATGATTTGGCGAGCTTTGGGTATTGTGCTGACATAGCTCTTGATGCGCGCCTATCGGCGTTTCGGGATCGTTTCCGGCCTCATCATGTTGGGGCGTTGGACGGCGTCGACATGGCGATTGCACGCGATTTGGCTGTGCGCTTTCCCGTTGACCGCGCGCCGCACACAGCCTAAGTCCAATCCCGCACGGATGGCTGGATGACCGCGGGTTCTGGGGGTGTAAACCTACTGGGACGCGAGGAAAGTCCGGACTCCATTGGACGACAGTGCCGGGTAACGCCCGGCGAGGGTAACCTTAGGGATAGCGCCACAGAGAACAGACCGCCTTCTATATCGGAGGTAAGGGTGAAACGGTGGAGTAAGAGACCACCGCGCAAGCGGCAACGCGAGCGGCACGGCAAGCCCCACTGGGAGCAATGCCAAATAGGGGTTTCGTGTGAGGCATCGCGCAAGCGACGTCATCATAGGGAGGTTCAAGCCCGAGAGACCCGGGTTGGCAGCTTGAGTGTATTGGTAACAATGCACCTAGAGGAATGGTCATCGACGGCGTTCGCGCCTGAACAAAATCCGGCTTATAGGCCATCCGTGCAAATCAATGACCAGTGTTCAAGGGTGCGGCACCAGACAGGCTTTGGCAAAATTTTCACGTATTTGACCGACATCAACACCGCCATATTCGCATTGTGGTATCAAAAAGCGCAATGAATGGAGGTTGTTTCGATGTTAAAAGTCACAAAACACTCTGAAAACCGAGTGGATATTTCTCTGAGCGGCGCGCTTGATGCGCAAGTGATGCGTGAAGGTCTCGATGAACTCATCGAGCTGTCTGAAGACGTCACGAATGGGCAAATGTTCTACAAGATTTCTGAATTCTCGTTGCCCTCATTGGCGGCCATCGGCGTGGAACTCGCGCGTTTGCCAAAGCTGTTTGGTTTGCTTGGCAAATACGACAAATGCGCCGTGTTGACCGATGCGGGGTGGTTGCGAAAAGCCGCCACGCTTGAGGGCGCTTTGTTTCCAGGGCTTGATATCAAAAGCTTTGAGTTCGATGAAACGGCTGCGGCTGAGGCTTGGTTACAAGGCGACGGCGCAGACTAACGCTTTGCGCCACTTGGGGTATTGGGGGTGAATGGGGCGCATTGCCTCCCCCTAATTGCTCTAAAACCTTGGAAAAATGTGCGCTCGCCCCCATACTTATAAGTGAGTTTGGTAATTAACGGGGAGAGACCCATGAGTTTCATGAAAACACTGGCCACGTTGGCTGTTGGTTTTGCGGCGGCAAAAGGCGTTGATAAAGTTCGTAAAATGGGCGGTATGGACGGCGTGCGCGACGCCATGCGCAAGGCTGGCGATGAAGGCGGTATGGCGGATCAAATGGGACAGATGGCTGAAAAGTTCGGCGTCCCTGGTGGAGCCGACGCCATTCGCAAAATGATGAGCACCTTCGGTGCGCAAGCCGCCGATGCGTCCGAGGCGACCGAAGCTGGCCTTGGATCTTTGTTCTCTGCAATGGGTGGTGCGGCGGCTGCGGGTGCTGGCGGTCTGTCTGATATGTTCGCGTCTGTGACCGAGGGCACGCCCATCGGTGAGGCCACTGAAGAAAACGCCAAGCTGATGATCCGCGCTATGATTATGGCCGCAAAATCTGATGGTGAAATCGACGCCGAAGAACGCACCAAAATCTTGGATCACCTGACAGACGCCTCGCAAGAAGAAATTGATTTCGTCCAAGGTGAACTTGATGCCCCCGTTGACCCGACGGCTTTGGCCAAGGATGTGACAGAAGAGACCAAAGCCAAAGTCTATGCGGCTGCGTTGATGGCGATTTCGGTTGATACAGATGCAGAGCGCACGTTTTTGAAAGCTTTGGCCGAGGCGGTTCAGTTGGATCCCGCTAAGCAAACAGAGATTCATCTGTCTATGGGCAAACCTGCTTTGTAAGCGATCGGGTTTTTTAAATTGAAAAGGGCGGCCTGATGGGGCCGCCCTTTTTTGATTTTAGGGTGGGATGCGTCAAGTGCTGCGCGATTCTTGGCGCAGCAGATACACGGACGCGCCGACAATTAGCAGGGACCCAAGCCACATCGACCCTGGTGGGACAAAGCCGAAGGCCAGCACGCCAAAGCCCACATTGAGCGGGAGTTTGAGGTGGTCAAAGGGCTGCAAATACGCCGCATCTGCAACGCTATAAGCCTTGGCGATGGCGTATTGCGCCAGCGCAGTCAAAACCCCAGCAGACAGCATCACAAGCCCCACAAGGTTTGCCCCGATGGCAAGGTTGCCAAGACCGGCATCGCCACTGACAGCCAAGGCCAGATTGATTGGTGTCAGCAAGAGCAACAGATAAACCGTCAGGCTCTCAGGGCTTTCCGTTGCGGTCATGCGTTTGGTCAGCAAGGACGTCAAAGCCCAAAACACAGCTGCCCCCACTGGATAAAGCGCGTAGGCCGAAAAGTCTTCTGCCCACGGGGCCAGTATGATCATGCCGCCGATGAAGCCAACGGTGACAGCGATCCAACGCTCGAGCGTGCTCTTTTCGCCCAAGAACAATCCCGCGCCCAGCGTGACGAAAAAGGGGGATAGCATGATCAAGGCAATGGCTTGCCAGATTGGCACATGGGCCAACCCCGTGATCCACAATTGCACCCCGATGGCAGAAGATACCACGCGCATCACGTGCAAGGTCAGCGCGCTGGTGTGCATGGCCTTGATCCCATGGCGGATCACCCAAGGGGCGGAAAATACAAAGGCGATGAAATATTGCCAAAAGGCGAGGCGGGTCGGGGCGATGCCCTGAACCATGGTGCCGTATTGGCCCAAAAGATTGATCACGGCGAAGAGAATACCTGCAATAACCATTAAGGCGGCGCCGAGCCGTGCAGGGGAATGAAGGGCGCCAAATGGCGCGGAGGTCGATTGAATTGGTCGAGTCATGCGATGTCCTTTTCTGTTGCGCATAACTCAAGGCACACAGGACAACACAGTGCGCAGACGCCGTGGGGCGCTTCGCATTTGGTCCCGCTCTCTTTCATCCGGACTATGACCGTCGGCTCTGGAATCACACCAGATCTGCTGACCCAAGAGTGGCACGTGCCACCCAAAGCGCTCGCGGGCTTGGTTGTCGTTCGCACGCCAACCTTACCGCCGGTGGGGAATTGCGCCCCGCCCTGAGAACGTTGCGGCCGAATTGACCGCGCGGTGACGTTATGCGGCCAAGCGCTTGAGCGCAACTGGGGTATTGAATCGCAATGGCCAAAAAGAAGCGTCAAAGATCTGCCATATGCCACTGGTTGTGCCGGCGAATCTGTGTCATAGGGTGCGCAAGAGCGACGGATTGAACGTTTTTAGCGATCAGTGCGTTATTTTTTTGGCCATGGTGGCCTTGCTTGCTTTTTTTGGCGCCTTGACCATTGACTCGGTCTGGCAACCCTATAAAAGGCGGGCTTCAAGAGATTTCACGGGGTGTCACGCGTAAGTGCCCGACTGACCCGTTGGACGAAAGACTGGAGACTTTAAAAATGGCTAAGCCAACCACAATCAAAATCCGTCTGAACTCAACTGCGGACACGGGCCACTTTTATGTGACCAAAAAGAACGCGCGTACGATGACCGAAAAGATGGTCATGAAAAAGTACGACCCGGTTGTGCGCAAGCATGTTGAGTACAAAGAAGGCAAAATCAAGTAAGCCTGATTTGAACGACGAAATGCAAAAGCCGCGCAAACCACAAGGTTCGCGCGGTTTTTCTTTGCTTAAAAGATTATCCTCGCGGACCTCCCCGATACGACACGCAGCATAGGCGTGACACAGGAGATCCCGATATGTGCCTATTACAAGAAAGCCCTTCGAATGACGGCAGTTTAAGCCTTCAATCGCACCCCAATACAGATTTGCCGCCCTTTATTTTGCGTGCGGCTTTGCCAAGCGACGCGCTTGCCATCGATACGCTGATTGCTGCCAGCTACGGCGCGTTGATGAAGCCCGTTTACCACGATGATATTCTTGCGCGGGCCTTGCCACGTTTGATGCGTACCGCCCCCAGCCTGTTGTCTGGCGGTACCTATTTTGTTGCGGACGCTGGCGGTGTGCTTTTGGGCGCAGGGGGTTGGTCTCAGGCGACGCCCTTTGGCGGTCTTGGGCCTGCCAGCAACGGCCACATGCGCCGTGTTGCCGTTCTGCCCAAATGGACCCGCTCGGGTGTTGGCTCGCTGATTGTTGAACACGCCTTGGCGCACGCGCAAACTCAGGGGGTTGAGAAAATGTTTTGCCTGTCCACTTTGGCGGCTGAAGAGTTCTATGAGGCGCAGGGGTTCAGTGCCACAGGTGAGGTTGAATTGACGTTGGAACCTGGCTTGTACCTCCCTGCGATCCAGATGCAGCGCGCCTTGGCGTAAAGGTCTAGATTTGCGACACCAGATATGGGATCCCAAGACTTAGGGCCGTGCCCAAAAGAGTGCCGACGATCATTAATGAAACATCTCTCTTGATGCGCGGTCCTGCATGTCTGGCGTCATTCACTACCTTAAAGAAAAAGGTGCGCTCGGTCTGTGCCTTGCGCCCTTTCATAATCCAGTTGGCTCCAAGTTGGACGGATTCGCTATACTGTTCGTCGCCAATCAAGGATAGGCCTTCACGGGTGGTCAAAACAACGGGAATATCACGCAAACTGGGTGTGGCCTTAAGGCGCTTTAACGTCTCAAGGCCTGTCGGTGTTTTTGAGTGATGCACTACAGTGGCAAGTTCTTTGCGTTTGTCCGAAATCTGGCGCACGAGATCATCAACCTGTTGGTTGACTTGAGCCGCCTCAGCGCTGTTAAGCACGTCCTTTGTCGCATAAAGGTCAAGCACGATTAGGTTAGGCAAATCTGCTGATGCGCATTCGGTCAAGCGCTCGACCACATCTGAACTGTCTTGACGGGTTTCCACGAAAACGCGGTCGCGTGCATGGTTTTGCGCAAAGGCATTTAGAGTGCTTTGTTCATCGTCAACATAGAGAATTTTCATATAAGTCCTTTGCCCATGCGCGGCACCAGGTTCGTGTGGCGGCATCTCAGTTTCGCTTTAAGCTATCGAAAACTCCAGTTTAAGCAACGTCACAAATGAAAAAGACCGGTCCTAAGACCGGCCTTTCTCTATTCGAATGTAGCTAAAATTACTCGCGGTTGCCGAGGAAGCTCAGCAAGAACATGAACATGTTGATGAAGTCGAGGTAGAGGTTCAACGCGCCCATGATCGCGGATTTCGCAAGCCATGAAGCATCCATCGCATGTGCATGCGCAAGGTACTCTGTTTTGATTTTCTGCGTGTCATAAGCGGTCAGACCAGCAAAGATCAAAACGCCGATGGCAGAGATCGCAAAGCTCAGCATGCCAGAACCCAAGAAGATGTTGACGATGGAAGCAACGATCAAACCGATCAAGCCCATCATCAAGAACGTGCCCATGCCGGACAGGTCTTTCTTAGTAGTGTAGCCAAAGATCGACAGGCCTGCGAAGGAAATTGCGGTCACGAGGAATGTCTGCGTGATCGAAATACCTGTGTAGACCAAGAAGATCGAGCTGATTGAGAGGCCCATCAGCGCCGCATATGCGTAGAAGAAGAGCTGTGCGCCAGAGGCAGACAGGCGGTTAACGGCTGCGCCAAAGGCAAAGATCATGCCGAGCGGGGCAAACATGACGACCCATTTCAATGGGGACATGTAAATCGCTTGACCGAGGCCCGTCAGGTATTGACCGTCACGGAACATGAATTCAGTTGGGGTTGAGGTCACAGCAAGATTTGCAATAGCCCAAGCTGCCAACGCAGTCAGCAACAGCCCGATAGACATCGTGCCGTAAACTTTGTTCATATGCGTGCGAAGGCCTGCATCGATTTGGGCGGCTGAGCGGGCACCAATGCCTGCATCAATCGTTCTGTAGTCAGCCATTAAACTGTCTCCTGTGCGATTTAAAACTTTGTTCCAAGCCGATTGCTTGGTTTCCACATCAATATTGGCGTGAAACGGGTCATTTTCAAGGCGCAAAGGTGGAAATCGGGGGTGAAGATGTAAAAAGACCGCGCCTTTTTGCAAAGCGCGGTCTGGATCGCTGATGGATCGGGGACAATGAGTCCAATCAGGCGATACTTTTGAGACTTAACAAGATCATTTCATCCAGTGTTGAGGGGCATCCCAAGTCGGGCGTGCGGCTTCGCGGTCGGCTTCCATGCGTGTGAGGCCGATGTCTTCTAGGATTGTGTCGTCGAGTTCTGCCAAAGCTTTTCGTTGACGCGCCAATGCGCGCGCTTGGACAAAGCGAGACAACAATGATGAAGAGTGGCTGCGGGCGCGTGGAGCGCGGAGTGTCAATGTAAGCATGGCTTTACTTTCCTATGTGTGAAGTGTCAGTGTCTATGTATCATTCATGTTGATATGTTTCGCCGATTGTGCGACATAAGTAAAATGAATGATTGTTAGATAAAGTATCACGGAGTTTGATATGGCGCGAAATCTGGATATGACGGCCCTCAGGTCTTTTGTCGCTGTGGCTGATTGTGGCGGCGTCACACGGGCGGCGGGGTTCTTAAATCTCACGCAGTCTGCCGTTTCGATGCAGCTCAAGCGGCTGGAAGAAAGCCTTGACTTGAAGCTTCTGGATCGTTCGGCGCGCACGATAGCGTTGACCGCCAATGGCGAACAGCTTTTGTCCTATGCGCGACGTATGTTGGATTTGAATGACGAAGTGTTCGGAAGACTGACTGCGGAAGAATTTGAAGGCGAGATCGTCTTGGGCGTGCCGCATGACGTCGTGTACCCGTCTATTCCGCAGGTGTTGCAGCAATTCAATCACGCCTTCCCACGGATGCGCGTCAATTTGGTGTCGTCTTTTACGGTAAAGCTTAAAGAGATGTTGGCCAAGGGCGAGGCCGATATGATTTTAACCACAGAAGATGCGGTGGACGCCGGCGGCGAGACTTTGGTGGAGCTGCCTTTGGTTTGGATCGGCGCGATCAATGGCTCTGCTTGGCGCCAAAGGCCTTTGCGTTTGGCGTTCGAACATAAATGCCTGTTCCGCAAAGGCGTTCAACAGGCGCTGGACGATGCGGGCATCCCTTGGCAGATGGCGATTGAAAGCGATCAGTCGCGCACCATTGAGGCGTCAGTTTCCGCCGATTTGGCGGTGCATGCCATGTTGGTCGGGTCTACTCCGCCACAATCTGAGATGGTCCAGCACGGCGGGGCTTTGCCGGAACTGTCGAGCAAAAAGGTCAATCTCTACGCCGCCGATGTGGCGCGAGGCGAAGCTTTTAATGCGCTCAGAGACTTGTTGCGCAACTCATACGAGATGCGTCTGAACGCGCGTGGCATGGCGGCGCAGTAAATAAGGTCACGTGGTGATGATCACCTTGCCAGTGGCGGTTCGGTTTTTGAGCAGCCCAAGGCCTTGGACTGCGTTCGCCAATGGCAACCGATGAGAAATATGCGGAGTGATTTTGCCTTGCGCGGCCCAATCAAACAGTTGGCTCAGCGAATTCGCGACCACATCTGGCGCGGTCTGGAAATATGCGCCCCAGTAAAAGCCGATCACTGAAATGTTTTTGACCAGCATATGATTGGGTTTCAATGTCGGCAGGTCACCGCTTGCAAACCCGATCAACAGAATACGGCCATCTGGGTTTGTCGCGCGAAAACAGGCTTCGAACAGATCGCCGCCAACAGCATCATAAACAACATCCGCACCACCAAGCGCTTTAATCTTGTCGCGCAGCTCGGGGTCTTGCGCATCAAACGCGTGATCCGCGCCTGCGTGTTTGGCAATGTCGAGCTTGGCTGCACCGCGTGCAATAGCGATCACTTCTGCCCCCATCGCTTTTCCAAGTTCAACGGCCGTCAATCCAACGCCGCCCGCGGCGCCAGTCACGACCAGTCTTTCGCCCGCTTGAAGCCTTGCTTTGTGGGTGAGGGCCAAATGCGATGTGCCATAGGCAATTTGTAGCGCAGCCGCCGCATCATATGAGAGTGTCGGAGGCAAAGGAATGCAACGCGCACTGGGCACAATTGCATGATCGGCAAGGCCGCCGTGGCCAGTATAAGCAGCGACGCGCATGCCGACTTTCAACGCCGCAGGCGCGTCGGGGCCAAGCGCGACAATATCACCTGCAAGCTCCATCCCAAGCGTGAAAGGGGGCTCTGGCGTTTCTTGGTAGGTGCCTTTGGTCATTAACAGATCGGAAAAGTTCAAGCTGCAAGCGCGCACTTTGATAAGCACCTGAGCGCCCACGGGGGCGTTCAGCGAGACGGTTGTCATTTGCGGCTCATGGCCGAAGTCGGAGACCTGAAGGGCGGTTGTTAAAGTGTTCATTTTGAAAGTTTGCCCCAATCGCACAGCAAATGGAATCAGTCTTATCGCCGCATTCAAAACGAGTCGCCTGATCGATTCACCCTTGAGTTGTATTGCATTCCGTTGCAAAAAAGAACGAGGAACAGGGCCGCTCGCGTTGTGGTTTAGCGCGAAAATCGATTTTCGGAAGGCTATGTAAGTGTCATTTTGCGCCATGTTGTTCAAATTTATTCTTTATTATCAGTTGTTTGATTTTGTTGTTGTTGGGCCTGTCCAAAAAGACAGGTTGAGATAAAAGTCCAGTCGGGCGAACTCTGTTACACACGCATAGGTAAGTCCATATGCCTCAGCAAGGAGCAGCGATATGAAACATCCGGTGGATGTACATGTAGGTAAGCGGGTTCGACATCGTCGTTGGATGATTGGGATGACGCAACAACAGCTCGCCGAAAAGGTGGGTATTAAGTTTCAGCAAATCCAGAAGTACGAAACCGGCATGAACCGTGTCTCGGCATCTCGGCTTTGGGATATCTCTGAAGCTCTGGACGTGCCTGTAGCATTCTTCTTTGACGGTGTTCACGCAAGTGGCGCTGAAGAAGCACCTGCGAACGGATCGGTTCCTGCCGATATTTTGGCAGACAAAGAAGCTCTGGAACTGGTGCGGTCGTACTACTCTATTCCAGAAAACCAACGTCGTCGCTTGTTTGAACTGGCCCGAGTTCTGTCAGACGTTGCGTAGTATCTAGGCGCCGACATGGTGCTGTTTTCGGTCTGTATGACCTCAAGCAATGGTCCCGATGCCTCTTGTAGGCCGCGGGACTTTCGCATTTTTAGGGGTAAACATCACCAGCTTAGGTGCGATCCTGCCAAGTGTCTTGACGCAACTGGGTTGACGCTTTACCGCAGGATATAAGCATGAGGGTCTGTTATACTGCCCTTAAAATCTGTCGCTAAACATAAGCTTAGCATTGATCTTTAGGTATAAGGTTTGATTTTTCCATGACGCAGATGACGTTCTCTACGCAAGATCAGGCCCAAATTGTCGCGACAGCGCATGCGGCTGCAGATGCCGCGCGCACCATCACCTTGAAGTACTTTCGAGGCACAGCCCTTGATACGCAGTCAAAACTGGACAAAGGGTTTGATCCGGTGACAGTGGCCGATCGAGCCTCTGAAGAAGCAATGCGCGCAGTTATTTCTAAAATGCGCCCTGATGACGCCATCCACGGCGAAGAATTCGGCCCCAAGTCTGGAACCTCTGGCCTGACGTGGGTGCTGGACCCGATTGATGGAACGCGGGGCTTTATTTCCGGCACGCCAACATGGGGCGTGTTGATTGCCTGCCGCGATGAAGCCAAAGTGCATGTGGGCGTGATCGACCAACCCTATATTGGTGAGCGGTTCTTTGGTGGCTTTGGCGCCGCAGAACTGACAGGACCGCACGGCAATCGCCCTTTGGCCGCGCGCAAAGGCGTTGCCCTAAAAGATGCTGTTATTTTCACCACTTTCCCAGAAGTTG
>NZ_JBDMZG010000041.1:0-11289 GCF_039769035.1 Pacificibacter sp. | reverse complement strand
TAACACACTGTTCAACACTCCAAAAGACGCAAGACTGGACAGGAACTAAATGAAGTGGACGTTCGCTTGGACTATTGTTTATGGCCGGAGTGCGGACCAAGCCGACATAGGATTTCCCAATCTCGCTGACGCAGCATTTACTCGCACTTGCAGCAGAGCTTTTGCTGCAATGCAGCGCACGTCAACGAAGCAGCCATTGAAACCCGCGTAGACAGGTGAATTTTAGACAGCTCTTTCGTTGCGCACGGTTTCTACAATCGAGGCGCGGACGAAGTTGCCGGATGCCCTTGCAGAAATTTCTTGCTGCGCCAGCGACCGAGGAACCCAACATAAGAACCGCGCTTACGCAATATCTCGCAGATGAAATTCAATTTAATGAAATTGATTTGACTGCGTCTGCCTCCAAGGCTTTCGCAGGCATTGGTAGATGTAACAAGGTCGGTTGATTGTTCGCATCTATCAGGACAGGTTAGTAGAAAATCCCATGTCTGAAAGCGATCCAAATGACCTCGCAAACTGTCCTGATTACCTCGGCAACGGGCCGAATTGGCAAAGAACTAGTGGCTCGTCTGGCCTTGGACGCGGCCATCACGGTACGCGCCTGTTATTTTAGCGAGAACAAAGCCGACAGTCTAATGGCCCTGGGGGCAGATGAAGTCGTTAAGTTCGACCTTTCCGATCCGGAAACCTGGGAGGCCGCGCTTGAAGGTGTGAACGCCGTCTACTCTGCGTCCCTTGATCCAATGCTTCAACAGCATCTTGCATTCAGCAAAGAGCTGGGAAAGCGTCACGATCAGGTCGAACATGTGGTGCGGATAAGCTGCATGGGGGCGGATACGAATACTGCATCCTATGTCGCGGATCAGCATGCTTCACGTAAGGGCGCTGGAATTCCGCTCATGCTGCAACACTACTGGTGGGGCGAAAAGGCGTTGATTGACGAAGGGTTGAACGTCACTGCCTTGCGCAACAATTTCTTCATGAACCATCTTCTTAAAACTGATTGCGAGATGATTGATCGCGAAGGCTGGTTCTCAAACCCGCTGGGCGACATGCGCAATTCCTTCGTGGCCACCCGCGATATTGCCGAAGCTGCAGCTGTTGCCCTAACTGAGGGGCCAGACAGGCACGCGAACAAATTTTACGACATCACAGGCCCGGCACCGCAATCCATGTCCGAAATAGCCGCTGATTTGGGTCGTGCCATGGGCAAAGACGTTGAGTACCGTGCCCAATCCATGGTCGATTTCGAAGCGGACTTTGGCGCGACGCGGGCCGAATTCTTTGAATACCTGACCAACGGATTTTACACGCGGTGCAGCCCCGATTTTTACAACCTTACGGGCCACAAACCGACGTCTTATTACGACTATCTGACCACCAAAGGGGTCAGTGGCGAAACCGGCCTTGAAGAGTTATGGCAAGGCAACCTTTGGAAAAAAGGCACCGATGCCATGAAAGATGCCGCCAAGTCTTAAGCTGCGCTAAATCGAAATCTGCACCACGGTATAAACGGTGACCGCTGCCACAAACGCAGGAAATGACGATGGGTGTTCGCGCGAAAACTCCTCTTCGAGCACAACCAACACAATACCACCGGCGAGAAACGACAGCAAAAGTGTGACCACGATTGGTGAAATAACGGTCGTGGCACCGATCACCCAACCGGCAAGAATGGCGACAGTTAGGGCCCACCGTCCAATGCGCTGATAGACCCCTTTGTGGATTTCCATCATCCGGTAATCCACAACCAGGAAATGAACCGCCATCGAAAGTACAAAAATGACAATTGCGACCGGATCGTTCATCTGGACGATAAGATAGCCGATGATTGCTTTGTAAAACGCGTAAGATGCAAGATGTATCCAGACCCTCAACCCGGTTGTTTCCGTCGTATTATGAGAACCACTTCCTTCGACGGGTTTTTCAACCAAACGTTCCATTCCATAGAACGCGACGAGACCGATCAGGAGCGGCAGAAACGGACTGTGTTTCAGGATCTCCGCCATAGGTCCAAGGGATTCTGGAAAGGCAAGCGTCCCATCAACGATCTTGGGCAGGAGGCCAAGAAAGACATAACTGATGGAGATGCCGTCAGCGAACGACAGCCAGTACTTCTGAGGCATTTGGTGTTTCCACCGCAGTAGATCAGCAAGCACATGGACAAGGCTAAGGAATACAACCGATGCAAGCGAAAGCCCGATCAATGCTATGGAGTTCATTCTAAATTCCTTTTAGGCGCGACAATTGCGCAGTTTGGGCCTCTCGGCGCGACAGTTCATCCGGTGCTCCCTACTCATACCGGATCGCAACGATCTCAAGATCGACGATTCCGGTGGGCTTTTGCCATTCAACCGTGTCGCCGATCTGTGCGCCCATCAGCGCAACCCCAAGCGGCGAATATGGGGCAATCAGGCCATGCGTAGGGTCGGCCTCATCCTCGCCGACAATTCGAAAACTCTGGCGGCTGTCGTCTTCAGTAATGACTTCGATCTCTGCGCCAAATGCGACGATCCGGGGGGAATGGCTTTTCGGATCAACGAGGATCGCACGGCTGATGCGCGCTTCAAGAAAGCGGATGTCACGTTGAGCCACAGCAATGGCAAGTTTTCTGTCGATTTCTTCAGCTTTCTCGCGCAGTTTTGCCAGATCCGACTGGCGAGCGCCAAGTCGGCCGTTTAGCGCAGCAAGACCCGACGGGGTCACCAAGTTTGGATGTGGACTTTGTGGCAGATCATCCAGGTGAACATTCTCGGTGCCATCGTCTTCTTTTGTAAACGCTTTGCTCATGACAATTTCCCCAATGTTTGGCGGCTCGTCGCTATGTGGCCAAGTGCTTTGCGTGGAACCGTAGGTGATCCTCAACGAAGCTGGCAATGAAATAGTAGCTGTGATCATAGCCTTCGCGTCGGTTCAGCTTCAACGGATAGCCGCTTTCTTTTGCTGATGCTTCCAGTGTCTCTGGTTTCAACTGCTCTTCAAGAAAGTCGTCGGCTTCGCCCTGATCCACAAGCACAGGAACGGCCCCTTTTGCTTTTCGCATCAGTAGGCTGGCATCATAATCAGCCCATGCGCCTTTGTCCTTTCCCAGATATGCTGCAAAGGCCTTTTGGCCCCACGAACAATCGACTGGATTGCCAATCGGGCTAAACGCTGAAGCAGATTGGAAGGTGTCAGGATTGCGAAGCGCTAGAACCAGCGCGCCATGGCCACCCATCGAATGGCCAAAGACAGAGCGCTTGTCGCTGACCGGGAATGTGGCCTCGATCAGTTGTGGCAGTTCATTCATCACATAGTCGTACATTTGGTAGTGACGGTTCCAAGGGGCCTGCGTTGCGTTGACGTAAAATCCAGCCCCCTGACCCAGATCATAGCCATCATCATCAGCGACACCCACACCACGCGGGCTGGTATCGGGGGCGACAATCGCAACGCCAAGCTCTGCTGCGATACGTTGAGCACCGGCCTTTTGCATAAAATTCTCGTCCGTACACGTTAGCCCAGACAGCCAGTACAGGACCGGAACCTTCTGGCCATTTGCCGTCTGGGGCGGCAAATAGATCGCGAACCGCATGTCGCAGTTCAGTGCGGTTGAACGGTGCGTATAATGTTTGGTCCAGCCGCAGAAGCTTTTGTTAACACTCGTAATTTCCAGTGACATTCTGCACCCTTTGCTTGGATATGGGCCGCGCCACATTGGGCGCGACCGCTTTGTTTCTGTTGGTTTATTTGTCGAAGTGAATGACGGTGCGAATGCTTTTGCCTTCGTGCATCAATTCAAACGCCTTGTTGATGTCCTCAAGACCCATCGTGTGGGTGATGAAATCATTCAGCTTAAACTCGCCCTTCATGTAGCGTTCGACGTAATCGGGCAGCTCGGAACGGCCCTTAACGCCGCCAAAAGCAGACCCGCGCCAGACACGGCCTGTGACCAATTGGAAGGGACGGGTGGAGATTTCCTGACCAGCACCGGCAACGCCGATCACCACGGATTCGCCCCAGCCCTTGTGGCAACATTCAAGCGCGGAACGCATGACATTGACGTTGCCGATACATTCGAACGAATAGTCAACACCGCCATCGGTCAGCTCGACAATCACATCCTGAATTGGCTTGTCGTGGTCTTTGGGGTTGATGAAATCCGTCGCGCCGAGCTTGCGGGCTAGATCGAATTTGCTCTCGTTGATGTCGACCACGATGATCCGGCTCGCCTTGGCCATGGCGGCCCCAATGACAGCCGACAACCCGATACCGCCCATGCCGAAAATCGCAACAGTTGCGCCTTCTTCGACCTTCGCGGTGTTCATCACGGCACCCATGCCGGTGGTGACGCCACAACCGAGCAAGCAAACCTCTTCAAGCGGTGCCTCAGGGTTTACTTTGGCTAGCGAGATTTCGGGCAAGACAGTGTATTCTGAGAAGGTCGAGCAACCCATGTAATGCAAGATCGGTTTGCCGTCTTTGTAGAACCGGCTAGTGCCATCGGGCATCAGGCCTTTGCCTTGGGTTTCGCGGATCTTTTGGCAAAGGTTGGTTTTGCCAGATTTGCAGAATTTACACTCGCCGCATTCAGGTGTGTAGAGCGGGATCACATGATCGCCCACGGCTACGCTGGTAACACCTTCGCCGATGGATTCGACAATGCCGCCACCTTCATGGCCAAGCACGACGGGAAATAGACCCTCAGGATCATCGCCGGACAGTGTAAAGGCATCGGTATGACAAACGCCTGTGGCGACGATACGCACACGTACTTCGCCTTTTTGCGGCGGCATCACGTCAATCTCTTCGATCGAGAGCGGCTGGTTAACAGCCCATGCTACGGCGGCTTTGGATTTGATTATTCCGGTCATCAGAACTCACTTTTCTTTTTGGTGGGTGAATATTTGCGGGCGCGACGATTTATAATTGAGTGTTTATACTATTGCCGTTAGATTGATAATTCAGGATTTCAGCAATTCACTATTACGAAACAGTAACAATCGTTGACTGCATTGACGGTGAAAAGGAAGCACGAATGTTCAACTGGGAAGGGGTTTCAGAATTTGTCTCGGTCGCTGAGACTGAGAGCTTTACTGCGGCCGCCAACCGTTTGGGCATTTCCACCGCACAGGTCAGCCGTCAAATCGGCGCGCTGGAAACGCGGTTGGGCGTTAAGTTGTTCTATCGCACGACCCGAAAGGTCTCGATCACGGATACCGGGCAAATTTATTACAATCACTGCCGTCAGGTGCTTGACGGCCTAGCCGAGGCGGAACGCGCTATCACCGACCTGCATCAGACCCCCAAGGGAAGGCTCAACCTGACCGCACCCGTTACGTTCGGTGAGAAGCGGATTGCGCCTTTGGTGAATGAATTTGTCGCCCGCTATCCGGAGCTGGAAGTCAATCTGACGTTGTCCAATCAGATGCTTGATCTTGTTGCGGAGTGTTATGATCTGGCGATCCGTCTGGGCGAACTCGAGGACAGCACGATGATGGCCAAACGGCTGTCGTCGCGCACCCACTATGTCTGCGCCTCGCCCGACTACCTTGCCGCACATGGCGTGCCTTATGCGCTGTCCGAATTGGACCAGCACAATTGCCTGCAAGGCACGTTGGACTACTGGCGGTTTGAGGAAAAGAGCAAGCCTCGCCACATCCGGGTCAAAGGCAATCTTCGCTGCAACAGTGGCTGGTCTCTGGTCGATGCAGCGCTGAAGGGTATCGGTATTGTGCAGTTGCCGGATTACTATGTTCAGGCTGAACTTGAGGCGGGTCGGCTGGTGCCGGTGCTCGACAATTATCGCGCCCCGGATGACGGCATTTGGGCGATCTATCCGCACAACCGCCACCTCTCACCCAAGGTTCGTTTGTTGCTGGAACATCTGAGCGAGGGGCTGGAAACAACAGAAGATTTGATGCCAAAAACAATTGGGGAAACCAAATGATCGTCAGGGAACACCCATCCTCATTGCAGTTGTTCTTTGTCATGCAAGGATCCGTCGTGCCGAAAATCATGGGCAGGATCATCGGCGTCGCGGTGCTGTCGGTGATCGTCTTACTTTTGGATCAGCATGTCGTCACCCTGCCGCATATCTCGATCGGCGCGATGAGCATCTTCGGCGTCGCCCTGTCGCTGTTCCTCGGGTTTCGCAATAACGCTGCGTACGATCGCTGGTGGGAGGCGCGCAAACTTTGGGGATCAATGATTGCTGATGTGCGCAATCTGGGGCGGCATATGTGCGTGTTTGTCGGCAAGGGGGCAGACCGTGAGAATATACTTTCTTGTGCGGTCGCTTTTGCCCATCTTCACCGTGGATTTTTGCGCAGCGTTGATGCGCGCGCTGATATCATCGCCTGGATTGGTAAAGAAAAAGCTGACGCAATGATTGCGCGGAAGAATCCGGCAGATGCTGCACTGCGGTCCATGGCTGACCAAATTGGCAAGTTGATTGAACGTGATGCCATCAGTGGTTTTGGTCAAATGACCATCTCACAAACTCTGTCCTCGCTGGCGCTCGCGCAAGCCGGATGTGAACGTATCGTGACCACGCCGCTGCCGTTTGTGTATTCCCTTTTGGTACGCCGAACGACCTATCTTTACTGTTGGTTGCTGCCCTTCGCTTTGATAGAATCAACAAGCTGGTTTGCCCCAATATTTGCCGCCGTCGTGGCCTATGTGTTTTTTGGCCTGCAGGCAGTGACCAACGAGTTGGAACTGCCGTTTCGCAATGTTCAGAACGGGTTGCCGCTTGATGCGCTGTGCCGGACAATTGAGATTTCTGTGTCAGAAGCGCTGGATCGTCCCCCGCCCACTGCATTGAGCGCCACAAACCATGTTTTATCTTAGATGCACGAAGGCCCCTCATACCGCTTGGCACGCCGATCATGCTGAACGACAAACAAAATCGGATCAGGGCGATCGTGCCCAATCTGATGGGCTATGATGCGGGTTTTCCTGCGGCAAGCTATCACGCGTTTTTCGACCCCGCAGCCGGCGTTGCAAAGCCGGACGATGGACGAGAAGTGTTCGAAGGTCTTCAGCCCAGCTTCGTGTGGCCTCAAGGATCGTAAGCCACTAGCCTTGGGCAACGGAGGCGAAAATTTCGCATCCCTGTTGCCCTCGTAGCGCTACACAACTTGGCTGACCCAAACACAAAGCACCCCGCACACGTGCTAAAATATCGGCCTGTGTTCCAGCTTACGTTAGGGAAACAAAAACGGCGCGGTTCGGCTGGTCTTTGACTTTGCGACAACCATAGGCGGGCCTTGCGCGACGATAGCGCCACCCTTCTTACCAGCGCCAGGGCCTACGTCGATGACCCAGTCGCTGTTGCGCGCAACCAGCATATTGTGTTCAACCATGATGACCGAATTGCCTGCGTCGACTAGCCCATTCAGCTGTGCCATCAGCAGCGTTACGTCTGCTGGATGCAGGCCGGTGGTTGGTTCGTCGAGAACATAAAGCGTGTCACTTCGCTGCGCGCGTTGCAGTTCGGTGGCAAGTTTGATCCGCTGTGCTTCACCGCCCGAAAGCTCGGTCGCGGGCTGACCCAACCGTAGATAGCCAAGGCCAACCTGTAGCAATGCATCGAGCGCCCGCAAAACAGCAGGTTCGTCAGTAAAAAACCCGTGTGCTGCGTCAACAGTCAGGTCCAGTACTTCGGCAATATTCTTATCGCGGTAAGTAACCTCAAGTGTCTTGGCGTTGTAACGTTGACCCTGACACACCGGGCACGGCGTGTAGACGCTGGGAAGGAAAAGCAGTTCAACGCTAACTAAACCCGCCCCTTCGCAGTTCGGACAACGCCCTTTAGCAACATTGAACGAAAAACGCCCTACACTATAGCGGCGCGCCTTGGCCATCTGCGTCGCCGCGAACAACTTGCGAACGTGATCAAACAATCCGGTATATGTGGCAAGGTTGGATCGTGGCGTCCGGCCAATCGGCTTTTGATCAACTGTGACCAAACGCCGGATATGCGCCATGCCATCAACGATCCGCCCGCCGGTGGCCGTCTCTAAATCTCGTTCCAACAATTCGGTTTCACCGCTGGGGACTTCAACGGGCTTTTGTTGCCCCAATGCTTCCCCAACGAGCTCGACAAGCGCCTGACTGACAAGGCTCGATTTGCCCGACCCCGACACACCAGTCACCGTCGTCAAAATGCCAAGCGGCAACTCAACGTCTAGACCGTTCAGATTGTTTCGCGTGATCCCTGCCAGCTTTAGCCAGCCTATTGGGTGTCGCGGTGTGTGGTCCGCAGCGACATCGGGCGAGAATAAATAGCGCCCAGTGTGCGATGCCTTGACCTCGCGCAGGCCGTCCAATGGGCCATTATAGACAACTTCGCCGCCATGTGTTCCGGCGTCCGGCCCAATGTCAACAATCCAGTCGGCATGTCGGATGACATTGTCATCATGTTCAACGACGAACAGCGAATTACCAGCGCCTTTGAGTTCATCCAGCGCGCGCAGCAATGCTTGGGTATCGGCCGGGTGCAGCCCTGCCGAAGGCTCATCCAAGACGTAGATCACACCGAACAGTTGCGAGCGGATTTGCGTGGCCAGTCGCAGACGCTGTAATTCGCCCGGAGACAAGGTTGGTGTGCTGCGCTCTAGCGACAGGTAGCCAAGGCCGAGATTGGTAAGCGCCTCGACACGGGCCAGAATATCGCTGGCAATCCGCTGCGCCACAATCGCCTTTTCCGGATGCAAATCGCCCGCGTGCGGTTTTGCTGAGGCAGCGTCGCGCAGCCGCGCGGCAAGATCGCTTAACGTCAGTTGCGACAATTCACCGATATCCAGCCCAGCAAATTTCACCGACAGTGACTCGCGTTTCAGCTTCTTGCCCTCACAATCCGGGCACTCGGAAATTTGCATGAACTGCGAGACGCGTTTCTTGGTGCGGTGGCTTTGCGTTGTCGCAAACGAGTTTAAAACATAGCGCTGCGCACTGGAAAATGTTCCCATATAACTCGGCGTCAGGTTTCGCGCCCGCGCGATGCGCGTCTCATCAGGATTGAAACCTGCATAGACTGGCTCAACGGGTGTTTCGTCAGTAAACAGGATCCAGTCGCGGGATTCTTTGGGCAGGTCCTTCCACGGGGTGTCTATATCGTGTCCAAGTGACACAAGAATATCGCGCAGATTCTGCCCGCCCCATGCGGGAGGCCACGCTGCAATAGCACGCTCGCGGATGGTTTTTGTATCATCGGGCACCAGCAGCTTTTCCGTCACGTCAAACACGCGGCCGATACCATGGCAGCGCGGACAGGCCCCTTCCGGTGTGTTTGGCGAGAACGCATCCGCATAGAGTATCTGCTGACCAGACGGATATTCCCCCGCCCGCGAATAAAGCATGCGAAGACCGTTGGAAATCGTCGTGACGCTGCCCACTGATGATCTGGTGGACGGCGCGCCGCGTTGTTGTTGAAGTGCGACCGCTGGCGGAAGTCCGTCAATCGCATCGACATCCGGTTCGCCGACCTGATCAATCAACCGGCGCGCATAGGGCGACACTGAATCAAGATAGCGGCGTTGCGATTCCGCAAACAGGGTTCCGAACGCAAGCGACGACTTTCCAGACCCGGAGATACCAGTAAAGACGACAAGCGCATTGCGCGGCAAATCAACGTCGATGTTTTTCAGATTGTGGACACGCGCACCCCGGACCTGAATACAGTGGTCAGGGTCGCACGGGACGTCCTTGGGTTTAGTTGGGGCGATTGCTAAATCCTCTTCTCGTTAGGGTAACAATATTGTTGAACCAGTTGTTTTGCGGCCTTCCAAATCCTGATGCGCCTTGACAGCATCGGCCAGCGGATAGGTCTGGTTGACCTCAATCCTAACAGCGCCCGACCCGACAACATCAAACAGATCAGCCACGTTGGCCTGCAACGCCTCATCAGAGTCAACATATGTATTCAGCCCTGGACGCGTCAGATAGAGCGAACCTTTTGCCGCCAGAATACCCGTGTCAAAACCTGTTACCGGACCGGATGCAGAGCCAAAGTTGACCAGTAGGCCAAACGGGCTGAGACTGTCGAGTGAAGCATTAAGCGTTGCCTGACCGACACCATCGTAAACCACGGGCACACCTTTGCCATCTGTT
The DNA here is from genome assembly GCF_039769035.1 of Pacificibacter sp. Lineage (NCBI taxonomy): Bacteria > Pseudomonadati > Pseudomonadota > Alphaproteobacteria > Rhodobacterales > Roseobacteraceae > Pacificibacter > Pacificibacter sp. Next base: position 1,194 of record NZ_JBDMZG010000041.1, on the reverse strand, counting down.
AGCTCACGCACCCGCTCGGCTACATTTTCCGAGGTGTAATTTATGACCTCGTCGCAGCCCATGGATTTGGCAAGCGCTGCTTTTTCAGGCGACGTTGTGCCGATGACCCGAACGCCTAGATGTTTTGCCCATTGAACGGCAATCAGACCAACGCCACCAGCAACCGCGTGCCACAAAATGGTTTCACCTGCTTTGACCTTGTAGGTTTCGCGCAACAAATAGCGCACCGTCATACCCTTAAGCATCATGGCGGCCGCCGTTTCATCCGAAATCGTATCTGGCAGTTTTGAAAGCCTATTGGCAGGCATGTTCCGGGCTTGTGAATAAGACCCAATCGGCCCCGCACCATAGGCAACCCTGTCCCCCACTTTTAACGTCGTGACGCCCTCGCCAACGGCCTCCACAACTCCGGCTGCCTCGGATCCCAAACCGCTGGGCAAAGGCAGTGGATAGGCACCGGATCTATAGTAGGTATCAAGATAATTGACCCCAATCGCAGTGTGGCGTAATCGCACCTCGCCAGGTCCCGGTGCATCCAAAGTGATGTCCTCATATTGCATAACTTCCGGTCCGCCGGTTTTGTGAAACTTGATCGCTTTCATGAGTTCGCTTTCCAGTTGGGGTTGTTAGCACTAATCTGTAACGAGCGGGTCACGCATCTACTAGGTAGGCTATGTCGTCAATCTGGCGGACGGGTATGCGCGAGTTTCGTCTCCCTAACGCCGACGAAGCTGCCCAATTCGTCCGCGAACTCGCTTTGTTACTTATTCCATGAAGTTGTAGATTAATGGCATTCAACCTTTGGAAAGCCTATCGTGCAGCTCCCTTAGACCAGCGCGCTTGGGACAGCGCAACACGGCCCAAATTTGGTATCCTAGAGTTTGAGTGATCTCAAAGCCTATAAGGGCGAGAAGCGGCCTTTCCAGCAATTGCCATGAGCGGCGGGTTCGTCCACAACTTGATCCTTGCGCGCATTGTTCTCGCCGCGGATCGCACGAATGACCGGTTCTCCCGCCGCTCTGCAGCGTAGAAAATCACGCTGTTGCAGCAATTTCCGCGCTGCGAGCGCACGCAGCACAAAATCTGAATTTACAGTGAGGGCTCTTTCTTGCCGTTCGCTGCGTCTTGGACCAACGACCGCAGTGCAAAAGTCTCAGAAGTGATCTTCTAAGGCATACCTCTCAGCCTGACGGT